>JAJTBL010000139.1 GCA_021286925.1 Spirochaetia bacterium
TAGGGAGAGAAAGCGCTTTGCTTCAGTTCTTTTTTTTGAGCCCCATCACAAATCCGCCGATATTGACCAGGCCGTAGATGAGAAGGCCGGTTCCGCCGGCGCTGAGGATGGTTCTGGCCAGTCCGGGCATGAAAACTGTCATAAGGCCGGCGACGCCAGCTGCCGAGAGCAAACCTCCCGATACTTTGTCCGTTTTCGTTTTTCCAAAGAGCCCTACAGCGCCGAGGCCGAGCAGTCCGGCTGACAAGACCCAGCCCACGACAGGAATCCCCAGCAGGGCATTGACGGCGAGCAGGCCAACGCCGCCAGCCGCTGACATGATTCCCTTGGTGCCTTTTTCGCTCAAATCTTTCTGTTCAACAGGATAATTGCATATGCCGAATGATTATGGATGCTTTCAAAGTTTTCAGCTTCAACGGAAAACCATGGGAATTTTCCCAAGGCATCAACACGTAAATATACTTCGCGGACAACATCTTCGACAAATCGCGGATTGTCATACGCTTTTTCAGTAACGAACTTTTCATCCTCACGCTTCAACAGCGTAAAGAGGTCGGAGCTGGCGGATTCCTCAACCAGAGCGACCATATCTTCAATCCAGAAAAATGGCCCGAGATTCACTTTGAGCGTTACAAGACCGCGCTGGTTGTGTGCTCCCTGTTTGGAAATCGCCTTGGAACAGGGACAGACCGTCTGAACCGGCACGGTGACTCCGACAACGAAGCGATGCCCATCAGGGCTGACTTGCGCCTCATAGCTGCAGTCATAGCTCATGATGGATCGCTGGCCCGAAACGGGTGCTGTCTTCGTGATAAAATATGGAAAATGCACATCCGCATAAGCTGTTTCAGCATCGAGCTCCTTTCTGATAGCTCGGAGCATCGCGAGAAAATTCGGCATGGAAAGATCATGGCGATAGACTTCAAACACTTCGATAAAGCGGCTCATGTGGGTGCCTTTGAAATCGTGAGGCAAATCCGCGTACAGATTGACAACCGCTGTCGTGTGCTGGACCTGTTCGGTTTTATCTTTCAGCAAAATAGGATACCGAACCCCTTTCACCCCAACTTTCTGGATTGGAATCTGGCGTTCGTCTTTCATTGACTGGACATCGACCATGTATAATTCCTTCAAGCCCGAGACGCCGATTCAACGGTATTTTGCAGCAGCATGGTAATAGTCATCGGGCCGACACCGCCGGGCACGGGCGTCAGAAAACCAGCAACTTCCAATGCTCCTGAAAAATCGACATCGCCGACCAGCCGGTAGCCTTTTTTCGCGGTCGGATCAGCGACTCGATTGACTCCGACATCGATGACACAGGCGCCTTCCTTGATCATATCGGCGGTGATGAGCCGCGGCTTTCCGGCACATGCTACAAGAATATCGGCCCTTTTACAATATGAAGCCAGATCATGAGTTCCCGTGTGGCAGAGCGTAACGGTCGAGTTGATGGATTTGCGGATAAAGAGATTGGCAAGCGGTTTGCCGACAATGTTGGAGCGACCGACAATGACAACATGCGCTCCATCCGTCTTGACGCCAGTGCGCTTGATCAATTCCAGAACTCCGTTCGGCGTGCAGGGCAGGAAACAGGGTTCCTCGAGCAGCATTCGACCGACATTCACCGGGGTAAAGCCGTCAACATCCTTTTCAGGCGCGATCGCGGCGATAACCGCTTTTTCATCGATATGCCGCGGCAGGGGAAGCTGAACCAGAATTCCATGGACACGCGGGTCTTCGTTAAAAGCGCGGACATAGCCGAGCAGGCTCTCAAGGCTGATATCGGCAGGAAGGCGGTGCTCAAAACTGGCGATGCCTGCTTCTTCGCAGGCCTTTTCCTTGGCAGTCACATAGGACACCGAGGCAGGATCTTCGCCAACCAAGATGACGCCGAGTCCCGGTACAACTCCTTGTGTGCGCAGCTGGGCAACCCGCGACTTGATTTCTTCCCTGATTTGCTCCGCAACCGCTTTTCCATCGATCAGTGTGGCCGACATTCGATACCTCCCCAAGATTCCGTGCGTAACGCGAGACTAACGCGCGTATTCCAAAGTCCGGAAATATTCCAGCAAGGCTTTCCCCGCCTCAGCAGCCTTTTCAGGCTCGAGGATGAGGCTTAAGGCGAAAAAGGCTTCATGCTCCATATCGAAAAAATATCCTGGAAAAAGAAAAATTCCCATATCCTGCAAAAGCCCCAGCGAAAGGTTTTTTTCGGATTCGTAGCGGGGGCATTGCAAAAGCGCAGTCCACCCTCCTTCGCAGGTCAGCAATCGATAGGGAGAGCCCGGATATTCAAACATGGTTCGATACACAGTCATGACTGTCTTGATTCGTTCCCTGACAAGCTGCTGGAAACGCTCTTCTTCATCCAGCAAGGCAGCCGCTGCGTTCTGAATCGGTGTCCCCGCGGAAAGGAAAGAATCCGAAATGATTTCGAGCCTCTCGATGGCCTGCGCCGCTTCAGCCTCAGGACCGCTGACCTGTATCCAGCCCAACTTCATCTGGGGCAGGCAGAGCCGCTTGGAAAAACCGTCCAGCACAAAGGTCAGGACGGCACCCGCATTGGAAAAAGACTGAAATTCGCCTGTTTTTTCAAGGCTGAAATCGAAAAAAACCTCGTCCGCGATAATGGCAAGGTTATAGCGGGCGCAGAGCCGCTCGATCGCCGCCCGCTCTTCACGGTGGATATAGGAGCCGGTGGGATTGTTCGGATTGATGACGACAATCGCCTTGATACGCCGCTCCGTATCCTGCAGCAGAGCCGCTTCCAGCGAATCGAGGTCCACACGCCAGCCGCCAGGATGATAGTACTCAAGCCGGTAGCCTACCGCCTCAACGCCTTCCAGCATTGAAAGATGATCGAACAGAGGATAGCCGGGGCGCGGCACCAGGACCGCATCACCAAAGTCACAGAGCAGTTTGAAAAGGTAGGCATACGCCTCAGAAGTCGAGGCGCAGAGGAAGAGCCGATCCTGCTGTGCGGCGCGGCCTTTTTCTGCAGATGTTCCGCAACAGCCATCCTTGCAGACAGCATGCCTTTCGGGTCGGGGATATATACCCGGTTTTGAGGGTTGGCCAAAGCCCTTGCTAGTTCATCAGCCTCATGCAGAAGACCGGTTTTGGTGGGGTTGCTCTCGGAAGCGTTCAGAACCGGCAGGCCTTGCAGAAGCCGAGCTTGTCTGGCTTTTTCAAGTTCATTCTGTTGAATGGCGAACGCGGTCCTTTTAGAAAACTGCATGATTTTTGCAGTATAGCAATTCAACACACCTCAGTACAGGCAGGTCCGGGACGGCAGACAAGCGCAGGCTGTTTTTTTCGAAAATTTCAAAAACCCCTGCAGGCGGCTTGACATTCATTCTATTTATATATATTATTTTTTATATATAAGGAGCTAGCGAATACCATGAAACTTGTTATTATCGGCGGAGTTGCGGCGGGTGCGACTGCTGCCGCGCGCGCCAGGCGGCTCGATGAAAACGCCGAAATCACCATACTCGAAAAGGGACCCTATGTTTCATTTGCGAACTGCGGCCTGCCCTATCGGCTTTCCGGCGATATCGATAAGCGAAGTGCGCTGATTCTGCAAACTGCGGAAGGCTTTTTTTCGCGCTACCGCGTCAAGGTCATGCTCAACACGGAAGCGATCGGAATCGACAGAGCCGGGAAAAAGGTTATTGCCCGCGGGAAAGGCGGGGAGCTTGAAATCCCCTATGACAAGCTCATCCTCGCACAGGGAGGAACACCCTTTGTTCCGCAGGTTGAAGGCAGCGACGCACCGAATGTTTTCAGGCTGTGGACCATTCCCGATATGGACAAAATCAATACCTATATCAACGAAACAAAACCAGCCTCGGCGGTCGTGGTCGGCGGCGGCTTTATCGGCCTGGAAACCGCTGAAGCCTTTATAAAGCGCGGACTTTCTACGTCCATCGTCGAGCTGACCAACCAGCTCATGCCGCCGGCAGACCCGGAATTCGGCAAACAAATCCAGCTGGCTTTTGAAGAGGCTGGCGCTTCGGTCTATACGGAAAAATCGATCCAAAAAATAAATTACGAAGAAAAATATGTCGAACTGAATGACGGTACGCGCGTCAAGGCTGATATCGTCCTCATGTCAGCCGGCGTGCGGCCGAATCTTGAGCTTGCCAAAAAGGCCGGACTCGCGATCGGTCAGGCTGGCGGCCTTGTTGTGGATGAATTCCTGAAAACCGATGATGACAACATTTACGCGGCTGGCGACATGATCGAAGTTGTACGGCGGGTCGACGGCGCGAAGGTACGAATTCCGCTTGCGGGACCGGCCAACCGCCAGGGGCGGATAGCGGCGACAAACGCGCTGGGCGGTTCCATGCGATATCGCGGGGCTTTCGGCACCTCTGTTTTCAAGGCTGTCGAATATACCTTTGCCCAGACCGGGCTTTCCGAAAAGGCGGCAAAGGCGGCAGGGCTCGATGTCAAAGCGGTTCATATCCACAAAGCGCATCATGCCACCTACTATCCTGGCTATGAAGATTTGAGCATCAAACTGGTGTACAGCATCGATGGCAGGCTTTTGGGCGCTCAGGCCTTTGGAAAAGAAGGCGTAGAAAAGCGGATTGATGTGCTTGCAACCGCGCTTGCCGGCCGCATGACGCTGGAGGACTTGGCTGAACTCGATTTGTCCTATGCCCCGCCCTATTCCAGCGCAAACGACCCATTCCAGATGGCGACATTTGCCGCTCAGAATGATCTCTCAGGCTTTTCGCCCTTTATTTCGCCTGCTGAAGCGCTCAAGCTTTTCAATGACAAGGGCAGCACTGTCTTTATCGACGTGCGGACCTATGGCGATTACCTGAAAGGCCACCTTGAAGGTTCTGTCCATCTTCCAATCGATGAACTTCGCGACCGGCTTGATGAGCTGGATGCTCAAAAACCGATCATCCTGATTTCCAAAGCTGGTTTTGAAGGCCATCTGGGAGTCAGAATTCTGAAACAGCATGGATTTAAAGATGTGCGGTATGTAACGGGCGGAATTATATCGATGCGTCTTTTCCCCGGGTATCAGGAAACTACCGAAGAATAAAAATTCTTCATGAAATTTATAGAACACAAGAAGGAGTTGCGTATGGCATTCATGAATGCGGTTGAACAGAAGATCAAAGCTGGTGCGAGGATTGTCGATGTCAGGACATGGGACGAGTTTGAGGATGAGCATTTTCCCGGCGCTGTCTGCGTGCCAGTCGATGAAATCATGGCCAAAGCTGAAGAACTGGGGCCGAAGAACACCCCGATTGTCCTGTATTGTGC
>JAJTBL010000140.1 GCA_021286925.1 Spirochaetia bacterium
GAGACACGCTTCCATTTCTGATCAGTTTCCTGCGTATGTGAAAATGAGGACGCCCTCCGGGGCGTCCTTTTTTCATGCGCACGAATTTGTTATACTGGAGTCATGGGAATCATTCATGTTCTAAGCCGCGAAACATCCCGGCTTATCGCTGCCGGCGAAGTTATCGACCGTCCGGCCTCAGCCTTGCGGGAACTGCTCGACAATGCGCTTGATGCCGGAGCGAGCGACATCAGCGTCCTGACGGAAAAAGGCGGTATCGATCTTCTGCGTGTCATCGACAACGGGAGCGGCATGGACAAGGATGATCTGGCGCTTTCAATCCAGGAACACGCTACCAGCAAAATCCAGCATGCGGACGATCTGCTCTCTGTCCGAACCATGGGATTCCGCGGAGAAGCCCTCGCCTCCATCGCCGCTGTGGCCCGGCTGGAAATCACCAGCTGTGAAAAAAATTCTGAAATCGGCTGGAAACTCCAATCAGAACCCGGCAAGCCGCCTGTCCTGACACCGGTTGCAGCGCGGCAGGGAACGGTTGTCACCGTTCAGGGGCTTTTTGAGCAATATCCAGCGCGGCGGCAGTTTTTAAAGAAACCTGCCGCGGAAACGCTGCTGTGCAGACAAGTCTTTATTGAACGCGCCCTCGCCCACCCGCAGGTCCAGTTTTCCTGGTCCTCGGGAACGGAAACCAGCCGATACCCTGCAGGATCCCTTTTGCAAAGACTTTCTCTGTTGTATCCCGAATTGCCAGTCCACCTGCTTTCAGAAGTCGAAATAAAATTTGAAACCGCAGCCTTTCATCTGGTCCTTGCCGAACCATCTTTTCACCGAAATGACCGACGATACCTGCAGGTTTTTGTCAACCGGCGCAAAGTTCCTGAGTGGGGACTCATAAGTGTCATCGAATATGCGTATTCTGAATATCTGCCCGGCGGCATGAGGCCCTGCGCCTTTCTTTTCGCAGATATCGAACCATCGCTGGCTGACTTCAACATTCATCCGGCGAAGCGTGAAGTCAGGATAAAAACCATTGAATCCCTGAAATCTCAGCTCTATGCGTCGCTCAAGGAACAGCTCCATCTGCTGTATGGCTCTGGAAGCATGAACATGGCGGAGTATTCCTCTGCCCCAAGCCTGGCCTTTGAAACAGGCGCACCAGCGCAAAAACCGGATCAATCCTTCTGGGAAAGCGTTCGGACCATGAATGAGACCCCGATGCGGGAGCCGGAGAACCAGTCTGCAAGTACCGCTGACTCCGCTGAAGTGCGCCCCACGTTCAGATATATTGGCAGGGCTTTCGGCCCCTATCTGCTCTTTTCCATCGATGAAACTCTCTACATCCTTGATCAGCATGCCGCGCATGAACGCATTCTCTATGACAGCCTGCTCGAACACCCTGCTTCGTCCCAGGCCCTCCTGGTGCCCTACCTTTTCGAACCGGAAAGCGATGACATGAAAATCCGGCTGGAGAGCATTCTGCCTGAGATGAAAAACTTCGGCTTTGAAATTGAAAAACAGCATGATGCCTTCATTATTCACGCGGTGCCAGCACTGCTTGGTGAAAAAGCAATCCCGGCTTTTCTGGATTTTGTTCAAAAGCCTCCAGAAAACTCCAAGGCTGTCGGCATTGTCGCCACCATGGCCTGCCGCTCCGCCATCAAGGATGGCGATGTCCTTGACGATTTTACTGCCAGGGAATTGATCGCCAGGTCGCTGAAACTGCCATTCCCCCGATGTCCCCACGGGCGTCCCATCTGGATACGCCTAGATCGGGATTACCTCGATAAAATGTCAGGAAGAAACCCAGGATGAAAACCGTCAACATTCTCTGCGTCGCGGATGAAATCGATCTCCTCGTGTATTCTTCCAATATAAAGGAACGATTTGGCGATGTAGATCTGGTGCTGGCAGCGGGAGACCTGCCGGATGAATACCTCGGTTTCATAACCGCCATGCTGAATAAACCATTGCTTTCAGTCGCGGGCAATCACGATCCAAACGACAGGGTTGAAAAGCAAACATTCAGCCCGATCCGTTCCATCATGTTCACGCCCGGCAGGGACAGAACCAGCCTGGGCAGGATATCATTCAGGATTAAGCAAGAATCAGGTGTTTCTGTGCTGGGAATTCCCGGTTCCATGCTGTACAACGGCGGACCGAATCAATATTCAGAATTCGCGATGTGGATGCATGCCATCTCCCTCATGCCTGGGCTTTTATTCCGCAGGCTTATTATGGGACGCGGTGTCGATATCATCCTTGCCCATGCTCCCCCCAAGGGCATCCATGATGCCGAAGACCGCTGTCATCGCGGTTTCTCTGCCTTCAACTGGCTGATACGATTGGCCAGACCGCACTATTTTCTGCATGGACACATCCATGTCTACGACACCCAGCAATTGAGAGAGCAAAAAGTCGGGGATACCACGGTGGTCAATGTTTATGGACATCGCCGTATCAGCATCAATCTGGAGAAAAAACCATGAGTTCAAACTATAACCAAATTGCAGAACAGGATTTTTACAAAGCTCGGACCAGGTCACTTCTGACCCGCATGTATTCAATTATCAATCGAAATGACACAAGACTTCTTCCATTCGAGGAGGCAAAAAACCTCATCAGACCGGAATCTGAAACTTATTCAGGGCTCGTCACGGTGCCGCTTGAAAAAATCATCGGCAGTGAAGGCCGATACCGTGATTTTGACCGGCACTTCCTCCCGCAAAAAGACATGCTCAAAGCGCGATGGATCAACATCGATAAAACCCATTATGAAGATATCCCCCTGCCGCCCGTGCGCTTGTATGAAATGGGGGGCGTGTACTTTGTCCGGGATGGCAACCACCGCGTTTCTGTGGCAAGAACACGCGGCCAGGAATATATCGACGCTGAAGTTACATCGCTCAAATCCAGGATTCCCCTCTCTGAAGATATGAGCATCGACACCCTGAAACAGAAAGTCATCGAGTTTGAAAAAAATCAGTTTTATGAGAAAACGAACTATTTAGCGATAGTCAGGCGTGACGATCTCAATTTTTCAGAACCCGGCCGCTATGACACCATTTATGAGCATATCATTGTACATAAATATTTTCTGAATCAGAGCTCACCGCAGGAGATTCCATTCGCTGATGCACTGTACTCCTGGCATGAGAACGTCTATATGCCCATAATCCATGCCATCTATGAAGAAACCCTTCTGAACCTTTTCCCGGGCAGAACTGATGCTGACCTTTATCTCTTTCTTGTACGCCATTGGGACGAACTCAAGCATGCTAGCGCGCGGGATGTGGGTGTCGGCGAAGCAGCCCGTCACTTCCGGCAGACCTTGAAGGCAGCAAAGGCCGAAACAGGCAGCCTCAAAGGTCCTGTCATTTTCCGAGCCCTGGCTGAGTTTTTCAGGAAATTGCAAAAAAAATAAAAAAAACAACAAAATAATTGGTAACTTTCTCAGGAATGCAGTATTTTTATATATGTGGGACGACAGCAAAATCGCTCTTCATGCGCCTCCTTTTGGATGTGGCCGCCGGAAATTCCTCCTTTTCCGGCGGCCTTTTTTTGCCGCGGTCAGGAGAGCTTGAAACTTCCCCGTTATGGAAGGTTGACACAACCGCCAAAGCTTGTATATCTTAACTAGTCTTGCAAGGAGAACACAATGGCACAGATTTCCAAGAACGCGCGTACTTCGAGCAGTACTCATAAGTTTTTCTGCCCCTGCGGCGGTGAAGTTAAGATGAAGACCATCTTCGAAAACGGCAAAGTCAAGAATATTGCCGAATGCGAGAAGTGCAAAAGAGTCGAGCGCAGACCAAGCGACTTCAATTGATGATTCGCTGATTATGAATCGAAGCTCTTTCAAAATGCTGCCGCATTTTGAAAGAGCACCGTCAATCGAGCATGTTTCACCGCGTTTTGCAAAAACCGCGGGAAACGAAAAGCGAATTTCACGGCTGAACGAGTTTGGGAATTGGCTCAAGCGCTCAGCATAAAAGCCCCTGAGTTCCGAATTGGATCAGGGGCTTTTTTGCATTTCAATCAATTCATCTGCAATCATGGACCTGGCTTTCTCCAGTGATTCCAGGGCTTCCTTTTTCCCAGCTGGTGCAGGCAATACTCCGAGAATGCTGACTTTATATGGAAGAGTCCCGAAATCCCGAATAAAATCTTCAAGCTTCGCGACTTTGTAACCGCCATCGACTGCTATCACCAGAATGGGAAGGCTGTCGGTTTCCAGCAGTTTTCGATAGCCGGCGGAGTGGAAAGTTCCCAGCTCGCCCGTCCGCGATCGAGTCCCTTCCGGAAAAATGACTGGAATGGTTCCGTCCCTTTTGCTCCTTTTTGCCATCCTGGCCACGGCTCGCATGGCATTGAGCGCATCATGCTGCCGCCGCACCAGACAATGGCCGGTTGTTCTCAGCAACAGCGATATGAGCGGAATACCCCATGCAAGCTCATGCTTGGCTACAAAGCGAGCATTGAGCCCTTTCGGGAGAATTTTCATCACTACGACAATATCCAGAAGGCTTTGATGATTCGCGACAACCAGAAAACGCTCAGGCAGGGGTGCCGAATTTTTTTTTTCAAGATGAATTTTAAAATTCCGGTATGCATAGAACATAGAAAATATGAGATGAATCGCTCGGGCAGCGAATCTATTGGCAAGCTTCATTGCCCGCTGACGCGGCAGTACGAGGTATGCGAGGAGTAATTCGATTTCCCAAAAAGAAAAACAGAGAAGTATTACAACAACGATGAAGAAATTGATCATTCTGTCAGCACGCCCTTTCTTTTCATGGAAATCAGCCATACCGAATGAAATCCATATCGCATATGATACGCTTCCTTCCAACAGGTCGAGTTCCTAATTCTTTATCCTATTTAATCAGAATAGCTCTCTGCCGTCAATTCCAGTCTTGACATTCACTGCCTGTCTCTGCTAGTTTTCCAAGTCGATAATTGAATGCAATCCGGTTCGTTTTGAATCGAACATGTTTCCGGGAGGACTCCCTTTGAGTACAAAGAATCTTTCAGCTGAAAAAAGAATGCGGCAGGATGAAAAACGCCGCATCAGAAACAAGGCAACCAAGACCGCGATCAGAACTGCAGCCAAAAAAGTAGTCGCTGCCAGCGAAAAAAATGACGCGGAAACCGCAAAAGCAGCTCTGCTCGAAATGATCAAGAAAATTGACTCAGCTGCCCGCAAGGGAATTGTTAAGAAGAATACCGCGGCTCGCAAGAAGTCCCGCATGCAGAAGCTTGTCAACAAGCTG
>JAJTBL010000141.1 GCA_021286925.1 Spirochaetia bacterium
CGAAATACTCCACATTCACGGCAGCCTGGAGCGCGCAACGCCTTCCAGCATTTTTATCCTGAATGAAATTTTTACTTCGACCACCGTCAAGGATTCGCTTTTCCTCAGCCGCAAAATTCTCGAAAAAATCCTCGCGCTCGATGCAATTACCCTCTGCGTTACTTTTCTCGATGAACTCGCTTCGATGGATGATCGTATTGTCAGCATGGTGAGCTGTGTCGATCCGCAGGACCCCTCAATCCGGACCTTCAAAGTTGAGCGACGCTCTGCCGATGGCCTGGCTTATGCCCGATCCATCGCTGAAAAATATCATCTCACGTATGAAAGTCTGACAAGCAGGCTCGCAGGCGCGCATGACAAGCGCGGCGAGCGGAAATCGGAAAGCAAGGATTCCGTGCCTGATGCGAGTGAGGTGAAAGCATGAAAGTCTTTTTAATGTATAAAGACAGAGATTTTGACCGCCAGGCGCCCCTGCCCGCATGGGCCGAAGCGCTCATGCAGGACTTCGATCTTGACATTCTGCTCAAGGCGATGTCCGCGGACGATCGTTTTCTCTACGATATATCGAAGAGCGCGCTTTTCCAGAGCGTCATGGATGAGGGGACCATTCTGTATCGGCAGAAGGTTCTCGATGACAGCATTCAGAACGAAAAAACCGTACGCGATATATATGCGCTCGCTGATGAGGCTGTCGAAGCCAAACGCAAGAATTGGTTCGGTGTATTCGGGGCCTATCCGGGCTCGATACTCTACAGCGCGGTTCGAATGCTCGAAGCCTACCTGCCTATGCTGGAAAAGCTCCGCGCTATTGCCCGCGAAAAACAGAGTGCATTCAAGTCGGATGGCTTCACGCGATTTTTCGCGATGATCTAAGATGAACTCAGCGATGAGTATGTGCGGACTGTCAGTCAATACCTGAAAGATCTCAAATTCGAAAGCGGCATCATGATCAGTGCAATGCTTGGCGAAGGGAACGAGTTGACCGGGCATGCCCTCAGAAAACCGAAAAGCAAGGACAAAAATTGGATACGCAGAATTTTGGGTCCGAAAACGCCAGCATATTCATTTTCCATCGATCCGCGAGATGAGCCCGGTACGCACGCGTTAGGCGAACTTCGCGACCGCGGCATCAATTTCGCAGCAGATGCACTGGCGCAATCGGCGGATCATGTGGAGAGCTTTTTCAGGATTCTCAAAAGTGAAATCGGTTTCTATATTGCCTGTCTCAATCTGCGGAGAAAGCTCATTTCGATGGGCGAGACGCTCTGCTTTCCAGTTCCATTCGCTCAAGGTGCGCTCACCTTTGAATTCAGCGGCTTGTACAATGTGTGCCTTTCGCTCTTTTCGGGCAAAAAATCGGTCGGCAATAATGTTCGCGCGAATGGTAAAAACCTCGCGATTATCACAGGCGTCAACGAAGGCGGAAAATCGACATTCCTGCGCAGTGTCGGTATCGCTCAACTTATGATGCAGGCGGGGATGTTCGTCCCGGCTGAGCAATTCAGCGCTGACATCCGAAGCGGCATATTTACGCATTACCGCCGCAAGGAAGACCGGGACATGAGTTCCGGCAAGTTCGATGAAGAACTCAAACGCATGAACACAATCGTGGATCGGATTCAGCCGCACAGCCTGATTTTCTTCAATGAGTCGTTTGCGTCGACAAATGAGCGCGAAGGTTCTGAAATCGCGAGGCAGATTGTCAGCGCACTCTTGGAGAGCGGGGCGAAGGTGTTTTTTGTGACGCACCTGTATACTTTCGCGGCTCAGTTTAGCGGCAAGGCGAATACATCGACTATCATGCTGAGGGCGGAGCGGTGGCAGGATGGCACCCGCACTTTCAGAATTGTCGAAGGGGCACCTTCCCAGCGCAGTCATGGCGAAGATTTGTTCTATAAGGTATTTGGAGCCGAAAAAGAACCGGGCGCCGAATGACTTCAGCCTTGCGTGCCGGCCAGCGCGGCGGTATGCTGTGGCGAGGTTATTTGCATGCTCATGAAGCTTTCTCAGCTGTCTGAAGAACAAAAAGCCATTCTGGCGCGTCTCAAGGCATGGCTTGCGCTCCAGCTCGCCGCTGAAGCCTTTAGAAGTGATGCCGGCCTTCAGAAACTGTGTCCGGTTGGCGGTGTTTCGCTGGAATTGAAGATTATGCAGAATGGTGCCGGTCGCGGCGGCTCTGCACACAGCTCAAGCGGGCGTGATATGGCCATCAACCCGGCGGCCTCTGCCAGCTCTGCCGATGAATCGGCCGCTACCGCTACCAAGCCGGCTGCAACTCTGCAATTATTTGTGAAAAAAGGAAATGCCATCGCAGGTGCGAGGAATTGGCCACAGCTGGTTCTGGTATTCCCAGGGAGCGAAGCGGCGATCAAAGTTCTATCCGGCGGCAAGGGCGCGGCCCTTCCTCTGCCGCTGAGCCCCGGTGCCTTCAAAACACTGAGATTTTTCAAAAAAGCCTCTAGCCGCGCGACTGAACTCCTGCGCGAAGCGCAAACGCCCGACATGGTTCGCGCGCGCCTTTTGCTGGCAGCGACACTGCACGGCCTTGAGGCCGTATCAGGGGATTCCTATCTCGAGCGCCGAATGCACATTGTCCCTGATGGCACAGTCGCGGTCCGCGTCGGCCAAATCGAATTTTTCGCAGCAAAGCGCGGCCGAGACATCAGGGTCATGGAATCAGCACAGCATCCTGACGCGGTCCTCTCCTTTTCAGATTACCAAAGCGCAATTAAAGTCCTCTCCGGTAAGCGCCAGGCAGTGGTCGCCCTTGGTTCCGGCGAGGTCAAGATTGAAGGGCTTCTGCCGCTTGTGCAAGGGCTTTTTGCAGTCCTGGACAGGCTGTCGTGGTATTTGGGGGTTTCGGTATGAGCAGCGGCAAGAAATTCGCGCGTTCGCGGGAATATTTCGAACGCGCCGCGAAAGTGATTCCCGGCGGAATTTATGGCTCAAAAAGCCCCGGTTTCCTGGTGCCCGGTCATTTCCCCTATTACCTCGAAGGCGCAAAGGGAAGCTGTATTGTCGATGTGGACGGCAACCAGTATATCGACTATCTCTGCGGCTACGGAAGCCAGATTGTGGGATATGGAAATCCGGCGGTGGACGGACCCGCGCTGGATCAGGCACGGCGCGGCGACCTCTTGAATCAACCGCATCCTGTCATGGTTGAGCTTGCAGAGCGGCTCGTTGACCTTGTGGATGGCATGGATTGGGCGGTTTTCGTCAAGAACGGCACTGACGCGACAACCCTCGCAACATCGATTGCCCGCGCCGACACAGGCAAGCAGATTGTCGTAGCCGCGGAGGGCGCTTATCATGGAGCGGCGAATTGGTGCTCGACCAATGTATTCCCTGTTTTTACCAGTGCCGAGCAACGCGATGTGCGATTCTTCTCATATAATAATATCGCACAACTCGAAAAATTATTTAAAGACAACAAAAACAATATCGCCTGCGTGATCCTGACACCATACCATCACCCCACCTATAAACCGCAGCAACTGCCGACACCAGAATTTCTGAAAGCGGTTGAAGTCCTTTGTCAGCGTGAAGGCGCGTATTTTATTATGGATGATATCCGTGCCAATTTCAGATTGAGCATGGCCGGCAGTCACAGCTATTTTGGCGCGCATCCTGACATGGTTACTATGGGCAAGGCGCTGGCGAATGGATATCCCATTTCCGTCCTGCTTGGCGCCGAGGCGCTGAAAAAAACCGCATCCAGTTTTTTCATAACCGGAACCTATTGGATGTCCGCGGTGCCCATGATCGCTGCAATGGCCACGCTCAATGAAATGGAGCGTCTCGGCGGGCCGCATCGGCTTGCCCAGCTGGGGACATTGCTGAAAAATGGGCTTGAATCGCTCGGAGAAAAGGCAGGGTTCAAAGCTCGCATTTCCGGACCGCCCGCCATTCCATTTCTCACCTTCGATGAGGACCCCAATCTTTTCCTGAATCAAAGATTCTGCGCGGCGATGGCTGACCGCGGCGTGTTCATGCACCCGCATCACAATTGGTTTATATCGCTGGCACATTCTGAGGAAGATATCGAAAGAACCCTGTCCGCGGCCCGTGAAGCTTTTGAGGAGCTTCGCGGCGGTTTCTCGGCACTGTTCATGAACAAAATTCATGAACAGTGAACTTATCCGCCGATGGCTTTCAAAAATTCAGCAAGCGCGATTCCCAGATAATTGCCAACTGCATACCCAATAATGCCGGTCGTGATGCCCGGCAGAATCAGCTTCCGTGCCTTGAGCGAAACAGCGGCAAGCCCGACAAAGGGCGGCGAGCAGATTGCCGATACCGATACAATCAGCATGGTATCCACATCGATTTTAAATATGGCGCACAGGATTGCGTGCAGTAAAAATGAACCGAAAAGCACCAGCAGAACAAAGAAAAACCAAATACCCGCGCCGCTGAATATCTGAGAGATATTACCCATTGCCCCAACCGCGACCGCAAACACATACAAAAAATATTCGCCAGTTGCGAAAGTCATCGGAAGAGCCCTGATACTTGGCACCAAAGAGGCTGCGAGCGCCAGGCTTGTAATCAACAGAATCGTGACCATGGTCTGGTAATCTGCGGGAACCAGTCCGGAAAGACCGAGCGAAATCCCCACAATTATGATCGCAAGCCCCAAACCTGCCCCAATTTTTTTCCACAGCCCCTTGCCAAAATAATCTGAAAAACGGCTGGTAAAACTGACTATTTCCGACGATGCCACATTCGCATCCCAATCCCGGGTTGGAAGAAATTTTCGCAAGACAGACTTTGCGCCGCTCATGACGAACAAGAGATACAGCGCGGAGAGAACCATATCCGAGGTATGCACCGCAAGATAGGTGTCGCGATCGACTGAAAGCGCGGTTTTAATTGCCGCCAGATTCGGCGTTCCGCCCGTATACAGGCCAACCAGGAGACCTGACACCTTGTATGCCTCATTCGACCTCATTCTGAACAGCGCATAAGCCAACCCGGAAACGACACTCACCGATAAAGCCGCAAGAACAAAAGCCAAAACAGCTTTGCCGGACAGCTCCTTCCATTTTTTCATATCGACGGAAAAAAGCAAAAGCGGAATTGAAACGGCTACCGCCACACTGGAAAGCGTATCGAGGAGGCCGGTCGCTGATTCCCCCACCAAACCGATGTTTCCGAGCGCAAGGCCTGCAAGGTAGCAGACAATCAGCGTACTCCACTTGGCCATGAACGGAATTCGTTCTTTCAGAAAAAGCAGTACAATCGGA
>JAJTBL010000142.1 GCA_021286925.1 Spirochaetia bacterium
GTATTCTGCAGGCATTGAGATCCGGATCAAAAATGATGTGCCATTCAAATCGGTCTCCGAAGCGAGCCTTTTGAAAAGCCAGGTATTCCTGGACAATGTCCACTTCCTCGCTTAATGGTATATACGGCCCTCCCTCCTTGATTGTGGCGCGGAGGAGTTTCGATAAGGAAATGGCGAGTTTTTCAGTAGCTTTCGCCTTTTCGAGGAGCGCGGTGCGGGCAATGGAATTGAGGGCGTTGAAGAGAAAATGCGGACGCATCTGGTCCTGCAAATTCATGAACTGAGCTTCACGAAGTGCTTTGCCGATGCTGAGCAGGGTCAGCTTCTCTTCGTGCAGTTTTTTTTCGAGTTCGGCCTTTTCCTGGAGGTTTTCAATCGAGAGCCTGATATTCTGGCTCATGATGAAAAAGCTCTCTGCAAGCACGCCAACTTCATCGCGGCTTTTCCGGGGGAGGGGGTCAATTTCCAGTTCGCCTCTCGCAAGCTTTTCCGAAGCGGCGGCGAGCTTTCTAATTGGTTTTGTAATCGAGTTCGAGATAAGAAAAACATAGACCAGCGAAAGCAAGCCGGCGATGGAAATCCCGAACAGGATGATTTTATTGATGTTTTGCATACGGGACGCAATGATTTTAAAACGGAGTTCGCCATCACGGAGCAAAACACCGAGCAGGCGCGAGAGATAGGTATCGATATATCCCGCAATTCGGTCAGCTCTCGCAAAATCGGCATAATAGCCGCTGCTTCCAGAGGCGCGGGCAGAAAGGGATCTGGAGAGCACCGGAAGATAGGCATCAAAACCGTAGCCGATGGCGCGGACTTCAAATCCCGCTTCTACAGAAAGCTCTTCCATCGGCGCAATACTGGAAGCGAGGCTGTTGAGCATGGCGATGGCATCGTAGAGATTTTCTATGGGTATGGAATTCGGATCTTTGATGAATCGATCCGAATTCTGCCTAAAGCTTTCGAGCGCTACCCGCAGTTTGTGAACCAGATGATAATGCGCAAGGTCTTGCTCATACTCTGCGGCCGCCTTGTAGGTCGCGTTCTGCGCGACGAGTTCGAGGGCTACAATGAAGACAACCGCGATGGCGAGGAAGGCCAGGAGCTTTCCGCGAATGCCGATATGATGAAGAATTCCATGCTTTTGCCGCAGTTCCGTTTGTTCTGCCATCGTCAGTCAGCTATCTGTCAATCCAGGAAAAGGGCGCACAAGTGACGGGCATACAGATTTTCCGTCACATTCCTGCTGATGCTCGCCCGGTGCGCCTCCAAAGCATTCAGATAATCCTGCCCCAGTTCAGCCGCTACCTTGTATCCGACATGGAGCAGCTGCCTGAAATCCGGATTAAAGGCTTTGTTGGAAGGGACATGGCGCAGGGCTGCGGTATATGCTTCGGAGGACCAGCCATCAACAATCTTCGGGACAGGCAGCCGGCTCATCCCAATGTCAATAACCGCGGCATAGGGAGCGGCAAGTTCTTCGTACCGCGCATAGGCTCTGCGATAGATGAGTTTGGCCATTTCCAGTCCTTCGCCGCCAGCCTCAGCCAGTCCAACCAGTTCTTCGAGCCAGGTGGTCCCCGCTGTCTTCAGATGCAGGCCGCATCCCGTTTTCTGAATGGTCCGCCGGATAGCTGGGTAGATGCTGAATTTGTCACTGCCCGAATGGACAGACAGTTTCAGCGAAGCGGGCAGTCCAAGCGCCTGCGCCGCCCACTGGGTAACCCGGACATCCTGTTCGAATTCACGCGCAAAAGCCGCTGTATCGCCGACATAGTCTACACCCTTGTTGAAGCGGCCGGAAAACTTCGGAGCGATCGTTTGGACCGGAACCCCTTCATCAGCCAGGCCCGCCAAAATCAGGGCAAGCTCAGCCGGGCTCTGCGGCACGTCGGTTTCATCGAGCGATACTTCAATATGAAAATTACCATCAGGTTTGCCGGCAAGAATCTTGCGGTACACATTTGCGGCTTCTTGGATTGCATAGAGATATTTCCAGCTGCCGGCCGCAATGTCTGCCTCGGCAATGCTGACCGGACATCGCGTGTCGCCGCAGAGCCGCCTTTGTTTTGCCGCAAAGGCTTCCATTTTTTCAGGTTCCGTTGGCTTTCCAATAAAATCCGCGACATCGATTGTGAAAAAATCGCAGTACGGCAGAAACCGGTCCACCGTTGCCAGACCGATATGGTCGGCATCGACCGCATACATGCCCTTGAAGCCGGTTGCCGCAATGGCTTCATCGGCCGATTTCCGCTGATCCGCGGGGCCGGTGCCAATGATGATATGTTCACGATTGCTCTTGTTCCATACAATTGAAGCATCGACGCCCTTTTCCGCGAGCATGCGGAAAGCTTCAATCTGCGCAATGCCTTCACGGCCAAAGCGGTCGCCGGTGCCCACAGAAAACCTGCTCAAGACTTTCATGATTCCTCCACACTTCTGCTATACCGTGACAGAAACGGGAGGTCAAGATTGAAAAGCAATTTTTTACAGAAACCTGGCAAAAACTTTCATGGAATATTCTCCGAATCTTCGATCTATGCTAGTGTACAGACAAGCGAGGGATCAGATGACGATTATCGAATATGGTTCGCAGAATGCTGAAATTTCAACGGAGCAGCTGGAAAGTTTTGTCGAGGATTCGATTGCAGCGCTCGGCAATGTCCGCTCGATGATTGCCCTGCCGCCCGACATCACCCGTTTCCATTCGCGGGCCGGACTCATCACCGACATGATTGCCCGCATCGCTGGTCCCCGCCTGACAGCCGTCATGCCGGCGCTCGGAACTCATGTCCCCATGACCGCTGAAGAAATTCATGCGATGTATCCCGGAACTCCAAAAGAGCTTTTCAGAAATCACGACTGGCGGAACGATGTCACGGAGCTGGCGAGGCTAGACGCCGATTTTGTCCGTGAGGTGTCCGAGAACACGGTTTCCTATGATTATCCGGTCCAGGCGAACAAACTGCTGGTTTCCGGCGCGCATGATGCCATCATCTCGATCGGGCAGGTAGTTCCCCACGAGGTTGTCGGCATGGCAAACCACGCGAAAAACATCTTTGTCGGCACAGGCGGCAAGGAAGCCATCGATAAAAGCCACTTCCTCGGCGCAGCCTATGGCATGGAACGGATGATGGGGAGAGCCGACACACCGGTCCGAGCCGTGTTCAACAAAGCGCTCGAATTTGCCAGCCCCATCCTGCCCCCCATTCTCTGGATATTGACCGTGGTCGGCCGTGCCGATGACGGCCGGCTGGTCTTGCGCGGCTTTTTTTCAGGCACCGACAACGATTGCTTTTACAAGGCTGCCAGGCTTTCCGCTGAAGTCAACATCACGAAGCTGGATGCACCGATTGCAAAAGCGATTGTCTGGTTGGATCCATCCGAATTCAGAAGCACCTGGCTTGGAAACAAGGCTGTGTACCGCACCAGAATGGCCATGGCTGACGGCGGTGAACTCATCGTCCTGGCGCCGGGCCTGGCTCATTTTGGCGAAGATGCGGGCATTGATGCGTTAATTCGGAAATATGGCTACCGGACATCCGCAGAAATCAGAAAAGCGGTGCAGGACAATGCTGACCTCGCCGGCAACCTTTCCGCTGCGGCTCATCTTATCCACGGCTCGAGCGAAAACCGATTTTCCATACGATATGCCCCGGGACCTTCGGTCTCGAAAACTGAAATCGAATCGGTCGGCTATGGCTGGGCAGATTTGGAGCGTCTGAAGGCCGAGTATGCGGTCGAAAATGCGGTACCCGGCTGGAACAGGGCCCCCTCGGGCGAGCCTTATTTCTTTGTTCCGAATCCCGCGCTTGGGCTGTGGACAACCAAAGAACGGTTCAGCCTTTCGCCTTCCCCGGCTCGATAATGGCAAGAACCGCTTCCGTGCCTCGCTGGCCGTCACTTCGTTTGCCGACCCGCACACTCCAGCCATGGAGGTCGGCGACTGCCTTGACAATGGTCAGCCCGAAGCCGTAGCCGCCGTCAGCCCTTGAGTTCGAACTTCGATAAAAAGCGTCAAAGATATAGGGTTCATCAGCCGGCGCAATGCCGGGTCCATTGTCGGTTATAACAAAGGCTGAGCCCTGCTCATTCGCAACAAGCCGAAACTGGATGGTTCCGCCCGCTTCCGTATACCTGAGGGCATTCGAAACGAGGTTTTCCAGGGCCCGCTCGACAAGCAGGCGGTTCATGGGAAGCTTTGGCGGGTGAAAATCAGAATTGGGCGCAAGCCGCTCGCCGAAACCCCATTCGAAATTCCGGGACAAGAGCCTCGCATCAGCCTCAAAACGCCGTGCCAGCGAAACAAAAAGCTCCTCGACAGCGACTTCTTCCACCGAAACCGCCCCATCACCGCCAATTTTCATGAATTCGATAAGCTCTTCTGTCAAATCCTCCAGCTGTTTGGCCTTGTTCCGAATGATTTCGACATATTGCTTTTTTTCCGCTTCATCTTTCGCGACATCATCGGAAAGCGCGTCGGCGTATCCCTGGATGAGCGCTATGGGTGTTTTGAGGTCGTGGCTGACGCCCATCAGCATTTTGGAACGCCTCGCCAGCATGTCCTTGAGATTGAGCCGCATCAGATTGATGGATTTGGCAAGCATGAGAATTTCGTGGTTGCCCATGCCGGCTACTTCATGGTCCAGATTGCCTGTAGCAACAATGGCGGTATCAGCTTCGATGGTGCCAATCGCCTTGCTGATGGATCGAAGGATGAAAAAAGAGAGGATCGCGGTGAGGATAAAAAGTGAAAGCGCGAAACTGCCGACCAGCAGGATGTTCCTGTTTCTGATATCCTGTTTTGACCAGAATGGTTGAATATCGAAGAGGATGTAGGGACTTGCCGGATTTTTAGAATCCAGCGGCATGAGCTTGAGCTCGGCTTTGGGTTCGTTAGGATTTGTCCACGGGCGGGGAGTAAAATCCTTCAGCGTTGCCTGACTACCCTCCTGAAGATGGGAAAAACTGGAAACCAGAATCGTACCGCTGGCATCCAGAATTGCGACACCGCGAAGCGGCATCCCCGCTTTTTCCGCTTCTTCAGTCAGCACCTGGGCATTCAGCGTTTCGCCCTGACGCCATTTTTCCGAAATTGAAGCCATGAAAATCCGGGATGGTTCCCGGGGATCGCGCGGAGCCTGCTGAAAGCTGAAAAGAAAAAGACCGAAAAGAATTGGAACGAGGGTGACCGCACCGGTCAGGATAAAAAATTG
>JAJTBL010000143.1 GCA_021286925.1 Spirochaetia bacterium
AAACCTTCTGTCTTTGCGGGAAAACCGGCAATTAGTTTTGCGCTCTTCAAAGGTCGCTTTAAAATCCGGGATAAAAGCCGGAGAAAGCCTCTGCATCCGATTTTTATTCATCGCGAGCAAGATCGAATTGAGCTTGAGTTCGCCAAGCAGGGGGATACGAAAAACACTGCTGTCAAGCTCAAATTTTCAGAAATTGACGGTCTTGTTTGCCTTGAAATCAGCGCTGCTCAGCCCGATCTGACCCTCGACCTTCGCCTTCCCATGAAACCGGATGAAAAAATCTTCGGATGCGGCGAACATTTCAGCGCATTCAATCTGCGGGGCAAAAAGGTCAAAATCTGGGTGGAAGAACATATCGGAACCCTGGAAACAGCGGCGAAAATCCTCAAACTGATGCTGGGCATTAAACCAAAGCTTATGCCGTTTTCCCGATATTCGACCTACCACCCTCAACCGACTTTCATTTCTTCCTGCAAATACTTTGTCCACCTCGATTCTGACGCGTACAGCCTGCTCGACTTTACCGCTCCTGATTATGCGGTCATCAGAATCACCAAACTCCCTGCGCGGGTTTACCTTGGCAGAGGACAAACCCATGCAGAAATAACCGAGCGCTTGACGGAACTCATCGGCCGACCGCCTGTTCTGCCTTCATGGCTTTTTGACGGCATTATCCTGGGAATCCAGGACGGCACTGAGCGATGCGCTCAGAAGACGGCAATCATGCGAAAGGCAGGAGCGGCTGTCTGCGGAATATGGGCGCAGGATTGGGAAGGCCAGCGGATTACCTATTTCGGCAAACAGCTGCGATGGGATTATCGGGCGGACTCCAGATTGTACCCTGAGCTTGCGTCGCGGATTGCGGACTGGAAACAAGCAGGGATCCGCTTTCTCGGCTATATCAACCCCTAGCGCTGCGATGATGGCCAACTTTTCAAGGAAGCCAAAGCCCGAGGTTACCTCGCGCTGAAACCGGATGGAACGATGTATCTGACGAAAGCGACCAGCTTTCCGTTCGGGATTGTGGATCTGACCAATCCTGAAGCTTTTGCCTGGTATAAATCGATTATTGCAAAGAACATGATCGAAATCGACATGGCCGGATGGATGGCGGACTTTGGCGAATACCTTCCGGCTGACGCTCTGCTGAAAGGCGGCTCGGGCAGAGACTTTCACAATCGCTGGCCGGTTCTCTGGGCGAAGCTGAACCGCGAAGCGGTTGAAGAAGCAGGAAAATCAGGTGAAATTTGCTTTTTTACGCGGGCAGGCTTTACAGGCACTTCCCGATATTCGACCCTCGCGTGGAATGGCGATCAGCATGTCGACTGGTCCGATGATTACGGCATTGGCTCGGTCGTGAGGGCAAGCCTTTCGCTCGGCTTGAGCGGAATGCCCCAGGTTCACAGCGATGTCGGAGGTTATACAACCCTTCCCAAGATGGTGCGTTCCAAGGAGCTTTTCCTGCGCTGGCTCGAAATGTCGGCGTTCAGTCCGGTCCTGCGTACGCACGAAGGCAATAGGCCCGAAGCGAACTGGCAATTCGATTCGGACGAGGAAACCATTGCGGCCGTTTCGCGTTTTTCCCGCATCCACGCGAACTTGAAGCCCTATTTGCTGGCCGCAGCGCAGGAAGCCGCTGCCCGGGGCATTCCGTTCATGCGGCCGCTCTTCTACCATTATGACGGTGACTTTGGCGATGATGAAGACAAGGCCTATCTCCTGGGGCGGGATCTGGCAGTGTATCCGGTTTTAAAGCCGAATGCCAAAAGCCGAAAGCTCATTCTGCCGAAGGATAACTGGATATATCTCTGGGACGGAACCGGATATGCAGGCGGCGCAGCAGAAGTATCGGCACCGCTCGGCACAATACCGGTTTTTTATAGAAGTAATTCAGAATACCGCAAGCTGTTTGAAGAACTGAAGGATATCCGCTGAGTTGCAGCATCGATCCCGCTTTGACGCAGTTCAGCAAGCCTTCAGCTGAAGGCAGCCTTCTGCTGAAGGCATTCGCGCAATGCTGCGGCATAGGCTTCAGCCTTGGTTTCATCCTGGAAGACCGCCCGGAATAGGCTGGCCGAACCGCCGCCTCTGCCTTCAAATGCTCCGAGCAGTGGTTTGGCGCAGGATGCGATATCCCAGGATGCATCGATGCCGCGGGCGGCGATGACGGTTTTTGCCGGCACCGAAATAACGATGACATCAAGGCTTGCATTCTGGGCAGCTTTTACGGTTTCCAGAACTTCATCAGCATCGCGATCATCAGAGCGCAGAAAGAGCAGCTTGAGCTTTTCGCCACGCTCTGCCGCTTCCTTGACTGCCATGGAAACTTCGAGCCGGGCTCTTTGCGATACCAGAAGCTTCTTCGCGCTTTCGAGGGCGGACGATTTCCGCATGAGCAATGCAACCCGCTCATCAGCTTCATCAGTCGAGGTGCCCAGCCTTCCGGCCAGGTTTTTCAGCGCTTCATGCTGCCGACGAAGATGCTGCACCGCGCGGTTTCCGGCAGTAAAGTAGATTCTGGTATTGCCTTTGTATTTTTCAGCAGCAAGGATTCTCAGAAGCCGCACCTGCCCCAGATGGCTGACATGGGTACCGCAGCAGGGCGACCAGTCATAGTTCTGTATTTCGACAATTCTCAGGACTTCTTCGCCGTTCAGAGCTTCTTCAGGCGGTCGTTTTCTCAGCTGAAAGTCGGCGGGATTTTCAGGCGGGCAGTAATGGATAAGCATCGGGACTTCGCGCTCGATGAAAAAATCACTGCGGCGCTCAATTTCCGTTATCTGAGATGCGCTCAGAGACGGTGCTGTGACATCGATGGTGCAATATTCGGTTCCAAGATGAAAGCTGATCGTATGGATGCCCATGTCTTTTTCCAGGATGCCCGACAGCAGATGCTGTCCTGAATGCTGCTGCATATGGTCGCGGCGCCGGGCTTCGTCAACTTGAAGCACAACGATATCTCCAACGGCAAAGTCCGCAGTATGAGCCTCAAGGACATGGACAATAGCCTTTCCTGCTTCACGGACCATCACAACCGGACAGCCTTGTATGCTGCCCTTATCGCAGGGCTGACCGCCGCCTTCTGGATAAAATATTGTCTTGTCGAGAATTACTTCAAGACCATCTGCGCCATCCTGAACACCCAGGACAGTAGCGCTGTCCATAAAGAGATCAGGATGAGAGTAGAATTTTTTTTCTGTCACCAGCATGAAAAGCCTCCGGCGAATCACAAAAGGCCGGCGTCAGCCTGCCGAGGGCGGCAGCTGTCTTCCGGTCTCAAAAACCACATCTTCTTCAATGAAATCGTCGTCCTGTGCAATAACGACGGAAGCCTCTCCCGCCTGATGCCGCTCGAGCCGAACTGCGATTGCCTTGGTTACTCCAGATTCTTCCATGGTGACACCAAGGAGGGTGTCGGCGCCGCTGACCGTCTTCTTGTTATGCGTAATGACGATAAACTGACTAGTGCGTGAAAATTCGCGCAGCATATTCACCAGCGAAATGACGTTCGCTTCATCGAGGGCTGCATCGATTTCATCCAGGAAACAGAAGGGAGAGGGTTTGACCATGTCGGTTGCGAACAATAGCGAAATCGCGGTCAGGGCCTTTTCCCCGCCCGAAAGCAGGGAAATGGATTCAAGCTTTTTCCCGGGAGGCTGAGCCAGAATTTCGATACCCGATTCCAGAATGTGATCTGGATCTGACAGCCTGAGCTCGGCTCGACCGCCGCCCATGAGGCGCCTGAACATATTGTGAAAATTCTTCTTTATCTTGTTATAGGTCTGAAGAAAAAGCTCAGCGCTTTCTTCCCGGATCTGGTCAGTGATGAGTTTCAAGTCATTGCGGGCTTTCTGAAGATCAGCCATCTGCGCCGAAAGGAAGTCATAGCGCTCTTTGACTTCGCGATACTCCTCGGGCGCCATCAAGTTGACAGAACCCAAATCCTTGAGCTGGTTTCGAAAGAAGGCCAGCCTTTCGCGCAATTCTGAAAGCGGAACCCTGATTTCGAACATCCGGTCTTCAAATTCACTGAGGTCCCGGGAATACAGTTCCTTGAAGTTCTCCCTGATGTTCTTGATCTCCGTCTCGCTCTGGGCGATTTCGAGATGGATGCTTTCCATTTCATTCTGAATCGCCTGCATCCGGTCGGCAAGGCGGGAGGCGTCTTTCTTGCGCTGAACGAGATCTGAGTTCTTCGTTTCTATGGTCTGCTCGAGCTGATGCATATCGCCGGCAAGTTTTTTGCCTTTGGCTTCAATTTCGTCAAGTTCGTCCTGAAGCTGTTCCAGCTCTTCGCCGATTTCCGTTTTCCGCCGTGTTTCCGAGAATATTTCGGCTTCCTGTTCGCGAAGGAAGGCTTCCTGCCCGGCGATCTCCCGGCGGAATACCGCAAGCGCATCCTGAGCGCCGGTCATCTGCGTCTGCACCCGGGCTTTTGCCAGCCGGGCATCTTCCAGGGTTTTGCGATAGGCTTCTATTTTTTCGCCCAGGCTCCGGTTGTCGTTTTCCAGCTCGGTAATCCGTGCATTGAGCCGTGCGATTTCTTCCAGATTGCGGGTAATTGAAGTGTCGATAGTTCGCTTTTTTGTAATAATTCCTTCTGGAGAAAGAAATTCATCAAGAAAAGCCGGAGTAGTTGCCCGGTACTCCGCAAATTTTGAAGCTATCAGATCCGCGAGCTTTGCGCTTTCAGAAAGGTCTTCAAGGGAAGACAAAAGGCGGGAAATCAAGGCTTCCGTGTTGGCTGCGTCGAAATTGCTCGCCCGGCGGATATCTTCGACCAGCACAGCCTTGCCGGCCATCCTAGCCTTCAAGGTATCCGCAAGGGCTGCGATTTCTTCTTCAAGCGCTTTATGAGCTTGCGAAGAATAGCCGGTTTCTTTCAGCCGAATATCAAGCTGTTCAACAATGTCTTCGGTGATTTCATCCAGTTTGGTCCGGTCATGCCGGACAGCCTCTTCCAAGGCTGAAATCGAAATGCGGCACTTTGCGGCTTCTTCATCATTCGCTTTGAGCGCCAGCGCTGCCGCCTTTATCCCCGACTCAAACTCTTCGATACGCTTTTCCGCGTCCTTGAGTCTGAGGCGGTAATCGGACAGTTCCGCCTCTTTTTCTTCTTCCTCTTCCCGCAGTGAAGCGATTTTTTCTTTGACTGCCTTCGCGCGCATTTCAAGCTGGTCGATCTTGGCATTCACTTCTCGCAGT
>JAJTBL010000144.1 GCA_021286925.1 Spirochaetia bacterium
TCAGCCGCAGTGCGTTGGTCAATACGGAAACCGAACTCATGGACATGGCTGCGGCGGCGATGACCGGTGATAGGAGAGGTCCTCCAAACAGGTACAGCGCGCCTGCCGCTATCGGGATGCCAAGAACATTGTAGCCGAAGGCCCAGAAGAGATTTTGGCGGACGTTCCGGATTACCTTTTTTGAAAGGTGGATTGCGTTTGGGATATCTCGAATGTTGCCGCTCATCAGCACAATGTCAGAACTCTCCATGGCGACGTCGGTGCCGGAACCTATCGCGATACCGATATCTGCCTGGGCGAGCGCCGGCGCGTCATTGATACCGTCGCCGACCATTGCCACAATCTGGCCCTGGGCCTGGAGCTTTTTCACTTCGCCAGCCTTGCCCTGGGGAAGAACCTCCGCCAGCACCATATCGATTCCAGCCTGCCGGGCAATGGCAGCGGCGGTTCGCTGGTTGTCACCGGTGATCATGGCAACGCCAATACCCATTTTTCTGAGCGTTTGAATGGTCGAGGCAGCTTCGGGCTTCAGGGTGTCCGCGACCGCGAGAATGCCTGCAAAGCTTCCATTGACAGCGGCAAACATGGGGGTCTTGCCATTGTCAGAAAGAATCCGAGCCTGTTCTAAAAAGCCCTCGTCTATGTCAATGCCCTTTTCAGCCATGAAGCTTTCATTGCCAATACAAAACTCATAATCGGGAAAATTCGCGATAATTCCTTTGCCTGGAATCGCGGAAAATGTTTCAGGAAGCGGGATTGATAGTTGTTTTTGAGCGGCCGCGCTGACAATAGCGAGGCCAAGCGGATGTTCGCTTGCCTTTTCAGCGCCTGCTGCCAAAGACAAAAGCAAGTCCGCGGAGCTGTCTTGCGCCGGGATAATGTCAGTGACCGACGGTTTTCCTTCGGTCAAGGTTCCGGTTTTGTCAAAGACAACGGTTGTCACCTTGTGGGCGGTTTCAAGCGCTTCTCCGGATTTTATGAGAAGTCCGTATTCTGCGCCTTTACCCGTACCGACCATGATGGCGGTCGGTGTCGCCAGCCCCAGCGCACAGGGGCAGGCGATGGTGAGAATCGCGACAAAGATGGTCAGAGAAAAAACAATCGACTGACCGCTAATCAGCCAGGCCAGACTTGCAAGAAGAGCAATGACAAATACAACCGGCACAAAAACGCCGGAAATCTGATCAGCGAGGCGCGCTACCGGCGCTTTAGAACCCTGCGCTTCTTCCACCAGCGCAATGATCCGGGCAAGTGTTGTTTCCGCGCCGACTCGTTCCGCCCGGAAAAGCAGAGCGCCGTTTTTATTCATGGTGCCGCCGGACACGGCGTCGCCAGGCTTTTTGTCAACCGGCAGACTCTCCCCGGTCAGCATCGATTCGTCGACGGCGCTTTCGCCCTGCAGGATTACGCCATCGACAGGGATGCGCTCCCCCGGTCTTACGAGGATCTGATCACCCGGCTCGACCTGTTCGATGGGAATTTCGACATGGGTCTCGCCATAAACGACGGTGGCCGTCGAGGGCTGCAGTTGCATGAGCTTTTTAATGGACTCGCTGGTTCGGCCCTTTGTTACCGCTTCGAGGGTTTTCCCCAGAAGTATGAGGGTGATAATCATGCCGACAGTTTCAAAATACAAGCCGTTCACGGCTTCCGGATCGCCGCCCAGAAGCTTGGCCATGGAATAAAGGCTATAGGCGAGGGCCGCGGAAGTGCCCATGGCGATCAGGCTGTCCATGTTGGGCGCTCGGTTGGCCAGCGACCGAAAGCCTACCGTGTAGAACTGACGACCCGCGATTATGACGGGTATAACGAGAAAAAGCTGGGTAAAGGCAAACAGATAGGGATGCTCCATGGGGTGCAAAAAGGTGGGCAGCGGCAGTTTGAGCATATGCCCCATCGCGAGATAAAACAGTGGAACTGCGAAAAGCGCGGAAACGCCGAATTTCCGCCATTGCTTACGGATTTCCTGCTCTTTTCCCTCCTGGTGCGAGTCAGTCTGTGATGCACGCGAAAGCGCCTGTTTCTCTTCAGCCGAGTATCCTGCTTTTTTTACAGCTGCCTGTATGGCTTCCGCGGTAACTATGCTATCATCATAGACGATGGTCATGGTTTCAGTGGCGTAGTTGACCTGCGAGAGCTGAACGCCGGGCAGTTTTCGGGTCGCGCGCTCGTTGGCCGCGACACAGGCGGAGCAGGTCATGCCCCGGATGGCAAAGCGTTTGGTGGTTATCATACGAATATAAATTAGCAATTTTGTATATTATTAGCAAGCACAAGGAGGTGTCATGAAGATTGTATATTTGATTTTCACGATGCTTGTTGCGATACTGGCAGTGGTTTTTGCTGTTTCCAATTCCATGGTTGTTGATGTAAAATTCTTTTCATGGTCCACAACAGGCAGTCTATCCTTATTGCTGGTTATAGCTTTGACGCTTGGAATTTTGATCGGAGTGCTCCTGATGCTTCCTTCAGTCTTGCGTCACTCGTTCCGAAATTCGGGGTTGAAGCGAAAACTGATTCGAACTGAAAAAGAAAAAGCGACATTGCAGGAGAGTTCCCTGCAGAAAGAATCAGCGGGAACAACAGAGAGCACCGGGACCAAGGCGAACGAACAATAAAAACGATTGGACACAAAGGCAATTAAGGAGGGAGCGATGGCTGAAACCGCGAATGGACAGGCGCCGAGCGCGATAAAAATCGGCAAAAAGGCTTTTCTGTTTTCCGCTGGGATTATTCTGGCTTTGATGATTGTCTCAGGCATTCTGACGCTCGTTTTGCCCGCCGGCGAATATCAAAGGGTTGTGCAGGACGGAAAGACGCTGGTGGTGGACGGAACCTATCAGCAGATACCGAGGCCGGCCTATCCTTTCTGGCGATGGTTTACCGCTCCGATAGAAATTCTTTTTGCACCGGGAAATGTCGCGCTGATTACGATTATTGTCTTTATCGTTTGTGTCGGTGGTTCGATTTCCATTCTTGAAGGCGCGGGCGTGATGGAAGAGTTGGTGAAAATCCTGGTCCGCCGCTTCAGGACGCAGAAATATCGGCTGATCGCGCTAGTCATCTTCTTTTTCATGGCTGTTTCGAGTTTTATTGGCGTCTATGAGGGCATGGTGCCCATGATTATCTTCCTGGTGCCGCTTGCCATTTCGCTAGGCTGGGATTCGCTGACTGGCCTGGGCATCAGCCTTTTGCCGCTGGCTTTCGGCTTTGCTTCAGCGGTGACCAATCCTTTTACCATCGCGGTCGCGCAGAAAATCGCGGATTTGCCGCTCTTTTCGGGAGCCTGGCTGCGGATCATCTTTTTTGCGGTTGTGTATGGGCTGGTGACATTCTTTGTCATTCAGCACGCGAAAAAAGTGGAGAAGAATCCGCGGCTTTCGCCAACCTTTGCCGATGACGAAATTCTCAGGCAGTCTTTGCTGAAGGAAGAATCAGCACGCGCCAAGACTGAAACAGACCCCAAACAAGAAAAGCAGGCAGCGCTGGCAAAAGGCAAGGCTCTAATCTGGTTTGCTGTCTGTGTCGGTATCGCCATGGCAATTGTTCTGTTTACCGCCCGTATTCCCGGATTGTCCGACCTGGCCTTCCCCGTCATGGCGCTGCTGTTTTTAGTCGGCGGTGTGGGCGGCGGCAGGATTGCTGGGTTTTCTGGCAAGCAAATCGCGAAAACCTTTGTGCGCGGCGCGGGGAATCTCGCTCCCGGCATTGTCTTGATTCTGATGGCCTATTCAGTAAAGCACATCATTCTCTCCGGCAAAATCATGGACACCATTCTGTATGGCGCCGCCTCGATGATACGGCAATCTTCGAGTATCATCGCGGCATTTCTCATCTACCTGACAACGCTGGTGATGAACTTTTTTATTGGTTCCGCGAGCGCTAAGGCTTTTCTCATGATGCCGCTCCTGACGCCGCTTGCGGATCTCGTGGGCATTACCCGGCAGACGGCCGTTCTGGCATTCGATTTTGGCGATGGCTTCTCCAACATGATTTTCCCGACCAACGCCCTCCTGCTCATCGCCCTGTCATTTACCTGCGTCAGCTATCCGCGCTGGATGGCCTGGACCTGGAAACTCCAGGCGGCAATTCTGGTTATCACCTCAGCCTTTTTGGCTTTCGCGGTGGCGATTGGTTTCGGGCCGTTCTGAGGACGGGGGTTCAGCAGTAATTTCTCTTCTGAAACAGCGCGGGCTTTTTCTATTTTTTGGGTAATGTTGAATCTCTAACTCAGCTTTCCGATTCTTCTTGGCAAAGCTCTCAGGCAATCTCAGCCTTTTGCCATCCCGCTATTTTCCTTAATATACACATCCATCTTGGGATAGGGGATTTCGATATGTTCTTCGGCAAAGCGGCGCTGAATATCGATGATGATGGAATTTTTCAGGCTGACCAGCTGGCTGCGCTCAAACCAGATGCCGAATAAAATGTTGATTCCTGAATTGTCGAAGGAGTCGACGAGGATAAGCGGTTCCGGATTGTCGAGCGCATAACGGTTGCGTTGTGCGATTTTAGCGCATGTGTCAATAACTTTTTCGATATCTGCGTTATACGAAACCTGAAAGCGGATATCCATCCGTCGGATGGGGAATTTTGTTAGGTTGATGACATTTGTTTTTATGATGGTTTCGTTCGGAATTCTGACAAATCGATTGTCAAATGTCTGGATTTTGATGGACAGAAGATCAATGGAAAGCACGGTGCCGGTAATGTCGCCAGTTTGAATGACATCTCCCATTTCAAAGGGTTTTTCCGAAATGAGAAAAATGCCGCTGATGAGATTCGACACGGAAGTCTGCGCGGCAAAACCGATAGCGATTCCCGCAATTCCCGCAGCGCCAAGCAAAGCAGTGATGTTGATTCCCACTGCTTTGAGCAGGATGGCTGCTGCGATACTATATCCCGTATATTTGACAATTTTCCGGGCGAGGAAAACCTTCGCTTCAGGGAATTTTTTTGAAGCGGTTCTAGCAACCGCCATCTGGAGAAATCGAAAAACACCGAGAATAACTGCAACGGTCAAGATTGTGCTGATGGTTTTCCACCAGAATTCCGTGGTGCCGATGCTTTGAAAAAATGTCCGCAAACTCTCAGGTAACTGGATTCCATTCATACTGTGTTCTCCGTCAGAAATCGAAAATCAGGACTCGGTAGGGCTGCAGATTCAGACCGGCTCAAGGCCGGCAATTCG
>JAJTBL010000145.1 GCA_021286925.1 Spirochaetia bacterium
TTTTCTACGATCCGCGGCATCCTTACACCTGGGCGCTGATTTCCAGCTTGCCCACCCTGGCGAGCCGCGATGAACCGCTGTACGCCATTCCGGGCACACCGCCGACCCTGTTCAACGAAATTAAAGGCGATGCCTTCGCTCCCCGAAACCGCTATGCGCTCAATATCGATTTTGAGGAAGAGCCGCCGTTCTTCCCGGTCAGCCCGACGCATTTTGCCAAAACCTGGCTGCTTGATCCCAGAGCTCCCTTCGCAGATCCGCCCCTCGCAGTCAAACTGATGCGAAAAAAAGGCAACATTTACAAGGAACCGGCAGCGGAGGGCAGCAAATGAACAATGTAATCTTGAGCGTCAAAAATCTCGAAGTAACCTTTAAAAACGGTCATGAAAGTTTTACCGCCGTGCGCGATGTCAGTTTCGATGTTTATGAGGGCGAATCGTTTGCCCTCGTCGGCGAATCCGGCTCCGGCAAAACAACCATCGGCCGGACCATCATCCGGATCAATCCAGCCACCAAGGGTGAAATCACCTTCGCGGGCAAACGGATTTCCGGTGTTATCGACAAAGCGCTGGACAGCTATGTCATCCGCAATATCCAGATGATATTCCAGGATCCCATGGCATCCCTCAATGAGCGTGCCACCATCGACTACATAGTTTCGGAAGGCCTTTACAATTTCAATCTGTTTAAAGACGAAAACGAACGCCGTGAAAAAGTTTTCAAGGCACTCAATGATGTCGGATTGCTGGAAGAACACGCGGAACGATATCCGCATGAATTTTCAGGCGGTCAGCGCCAGCGTATCTGCATTGCCCGAGTTCTCGCGATGGAGCCGAAATTCATAATCGCCGATGAGCCGATATCCGCGCTCGATGTTTCCATCCGAGCGCAGGTTCTCAACCTTCTGCGAGACCTCAAGCAGGAACGCGGTCTGTCGTACCTCTTTATTGCGCATGATTTGACGGTTGTGCGCTATTTTGCCGATCGGATTGCGGTTATTCATCAGGGCGAATTGAAAGAGCTGGCATCGACTGACGAGCTCTTCGCCCGCCCGCTGCACCCCTATACCCGCTCACTGCTGTCAGCGGTTCCTCTGCCCGACCCCGATGTCGAAAAGCAGAAAAAACTGATTGTCTATGATCCTGCCATGCATGATTACAGCACTGATAAACCGGCCTGGCGTGAAGTCTTCCCCGGGCATTTTGTGCAGGCGAATGAAAAAGAAGCTGCAGAATATCTGGCGATGTATCAATAAAGACAGCCATTGTGCAAAAAAGCCGGCCGGGTTTTACGCCCGGCCGGCTTTTTTATTGGAAAAGCAATTTGGCATTTATACCGAATCTGCCGCGAGGAGTCAGTAATGAAAATCCGACTCGCCGATGAATTCCCGCAGAATGGAGTTGCCTGGCACGTATTGCGCGGGGATGGGGATAAAATTGTCGAGGAAAGACTGAATCCGCCGGGCTTCGGCGAATTCGCTGTCAGTGGATTTTATAGTGCGCAAAAGCGGCTCTGCGAACACCTTGAGGACGCCGAGTTCGTAATCGAGCGCTGAATTGAAAGCGGCGTCAGCTGAATTCTGGAAGGGGAAGATGAATCGCTGTTCTCCGCGCTGAACGGACGGCCACATCGCCAGCGTCGCTTTTGCCGAGTGGCCCCGGAAATTGTGGTCGCGAACCATGCGCCGCAAAAGCCGGTAATCGGTTGTGCTGATACGGTTGTGGTCATCGAGGTTGAGCTGTGTCAGTGCTGAAACATAGATTTTGAACTTGTTTTCGCGGGGGATTCTGGGAGTCAGCTTTTCATTCAAGCCGTGGATACCTTCGAGAATAAGTATTTCATTGCCCGTCAGCCTGAGCATCTTCCCGGAGCTTCGTCGCATGCCTGCCTTGAAGTCATACAGCGGCAATTCGATTTCATCGCCGGAAAAGAGCGCGAGAAGCTGTTGATTGAGATATTCGACATCGAGGGCTTCGAGACATTCAAAATCGGGCTTTCCCTCACTGTCGAGGGGCGTTCTTGTCCGGTCGACAAAATAATTGTCCAGCTCGATGGGAATTGGTTCAAAGCCGAGCACCTTGAGCTCGATGGCGAGCTTTTTGGCAGTTGTCGTCTTGCCTGAACTCGAAGGGCCGGCAATCAGCACGACCTTGACCGTGTCGGCTTTGCGTGCCACCGACTCCGCGAGCGCGGCGATTTTCTTGTTTTGCAGCGCTTCTGCGACCATGACATACTCATGAATCTGCCCGATATTGGTAAGCTTGTTCAGTTTGCCGACCGAACCGACACCCAGCACCCGGCCGCGTTCCTTGTATTCCTCGGCGATTCTGTATAGCACCGGCACATCTTCAAAGGGTTCAAGTTCATTGGGTGTTTCCTTGTGCGGATAGCGAAGCAGCATGCCGCCATGATAGGGGAGGAGCTCCCAGGTTGCGAGAACACCAGTCGAGCTGACAAGCGGGGCAACATGGAGGTCCCGGAATCCGGCGCATTCGTTGAGCGGGATAAAGGGATCATTCAGATTTTCCAGCAATGCCAGCGTGTCGGATTGACCGGTCTTTTCAAAATAGCGGCATGCCTTTTCCCACGGCCATTTTTCCTGATTGATGAGTATGTCGCGCTCGACCAGATCTTTCATCTTATCGCGCAGCTGTTGAATTTCTTCTTCGCTTAACGGTTTTTCATCGAAATAATAATGGTAGAAACCGGTACCGATGGCCATACCTGCGATGAGGCGGCGTTTTGGAAAAACTTCGCGGGAAGCCAGCGCGAGGAGGAAGCACAGGGATCTTCGATACACAGCCGCGCCAAGCGATGAGTTAACCAGGACTGGCTTCAAGGCGCAGTCGCTTTCCAATTCCGTATCTAAACATTTGAGTTCGTTGTTCACCAGGACAGCAGCGAGCGGCCAGGGCAATTTGCCGATTTCCGCAATCGCCTCAGATGCCTTGACACCCACCGGAAAGGATACGGTTTCGCCTGAATCATAGGTAATGCTGATCTGTCTCATTCACACACTCCTTTTACATGAGAGGAGTATCTATAATACCCGCAAGCGTTCGGGATTTCCATACTTTCTTCTTGAGATGTCCAAAAGAATTGCCGGCACTTTCAAAAGTCGTTTGAATTTCGAAAGCTCGGTAGTATACAAGCTTCGGGACACCAGCGACAGTTTGACGTTTCAGCCAAAGGGTTGTACAATTCATTCCCTGAACCACTATGCGAGCAACCATCAAAGATATTGCGCTTCGTGCCGGTGTATCAAAAACCACCGTATCCTTCGCGCTCAACAACCCCTCCCGAATCAGCAAGGAAACCTATGAACGAATCATGGCGATTGTCCATGAGCTGGGATACTATCCGAACCCGCTTGCGCGAACCCTGACAACCAAGCGGCTCGGGGCGCTCGGGCTTCTGCTGCCCCAGCCTATTGCTGAAGTCATGGGCAATCCGCATCTGTGCGAGATAATCAGCGGCATCGGAAAAGAGTGCGACAGCCATCGAATTTCGCTGACCATGCTGCCGCCGGTCCAGGGGAAGGTTATCGAGGCGGCGCGGCGTTCCTTTGTCGACGCAATCGTGACCATTGGTGTCGGGCCGGAGCATGAAGTCGTCAATTTTTTTCACAAACACAACATACCCTTTGTCACTATTGACGGACAGGAAACCAAAGAGACTATAAATGTCGGTATCGATGATGAATCGGCGGCCTTTGCCCTGATGAGCCATATTCTGGAGCTTGGCCACCGGCGCATCGCTATACTCTGTGTCCGACGGGATTTTAAGACTATCTCAGACATCAACGCCTCAATCGTCCTGGAAAAAAGGTTGAAAGGTTTTTCGCGAGCATTGGAAGCATATAGCCTCGGGCTCACCCATGAAGGCATTACCGTGCTTGAAACGGAAGGTTCACTCGAGGGCGGAAAACGGGCAGGCCTGTCCGTTTTGAAAAGCGAAGAGCGGCCGACCGCGATTGTCGCGATGGCTGACATAATTGCGCTGGGTACCTATGCAGCGGCGCAAGAGCTTGGAATCACGATTCCCGCCCAGCTTTCGGTCGCGGGCTTTGATGACATTCCGCAGGGCAGTTACGCCCATCCGACGCTGACCACCATCCACCAGCCTTCGACTGAAAAGGGGCAGGTGGCGGCTAGCATGGCCCTCCAACTGCTCGATGGCAAAAAAGTAGAACATCGGCGCTTTCCCTTCCGCCTGGAAGTCAAAGGATCAACCGCCCGAGTGCCCTGAGCAAAGGCTCTCTGGCTTTTCATGCATAATGAACAAGCAATTGAATAAAGGAGAAACACATGGCTTCGACAATACCATCCCGGCACGATGTTCCTGAGCAGTTTCGCTGGAATCTTTCGGCGCTGTATCCCTCGGATGCGGCGTGGGAGGCCGGCCTAGCTGATTTGACGGCAAGAATCGGCACTATCGAGCAATTGAAAAGTCGATTTTGCGCAGACAAGGCTAAATTTAAAGAAATCTTGGCATTCTATTCCGATTACATGATGCTTGAGGAAAGGCTTGGCTATTACGCGCATCTTCGATTGACAGAGGATGAGGGAAACTCCGAAGCGCGAGGCCGCTTCGCGCGCTACATGGGGACAGCAACCCAGGGGCAGGGCGCCTGGGCATGGTTTATTCCCGCGATTCACTCGCTGGATTCAGGGTTTATTTCGGACTGTATCGCAGACAGGCAGTTTGCTGACTATACAGTGTTTCTCCAGAAGCTCCTGCGGTTCAAGCCGCATGTCCTTTCTGAAAAAGAAGAAAAGCTCCTCGCCCTGCAATCAGAGGCAAACCAGACTGCGCAAGAAACCTTCGGTGTCCTGACGAATGTCGACCTCGATTTTGGCACGGTCGATACGGAAGAAGGTCCGAAACCGCTGACCCAGTCAACCTTCGCCTCCTTCATGCGGAACAAAAACCGGGATATCAGAAAAAAGGCGTATTTCCAGTTTTACGGCGCATATGAAAAGCATAAGAACACACTCGCCAGCCTCTACGCCGGATCGGTGAAGCTGGACAAGTACCAGGCGCAGGTTCGAAACTACGCAAGCGCCCGCGAGCAGGCCTTGTTCCCGGACAATGTTCCCGAAGCGGTTTACGACAACCTGGTGCAGACCATCCACGACAACCTGCCCGCTTTGCACCGCTACTATGAGCTCAGACAGAAAATCCTC
>JAJTBL010000146.1 GCA_021286925.1 Spirochaetia bacterium
CGGGAAAAAACAGAGCTATTTTGGCGGGAGCAAGCGTCAGGGTATAATCAGCGCGCACTATCGGAAAATCTTTCATCCAGGAGTCGCCAAGCCCTGAGGGGATATCGATGGCAATAACGACAGCATGCTCTTTCCCAAGCTTTTCAGTAAGGCTGTTGATGCCATCAATCATTGCAAGCGCCGTTCCCCTCGCTTTTCCTGAAGCGCCCGTTCCTAAAACGGCGTCAATAATTGCTGTTTTCCCTGATTTTTGAGACACGTAATTTTCGAGGCAACCATATTCCCATGTTTGTATTGCAATACCAATACCCTTCAGCGAGGCAAGCTGGCGCTGAAATGATTCGCCTTTCGCTTCCTGTCCCTGCGGCACGACTACCTGCATCCTTGCTTTTTCTACTCCAGAAGACCAGGCATGCCGGGCGACAGCCAGCCCATCGCCTCCATTATCACCCTTGCCGCACACAAAAATGAAATTATTAGGCTGTTCTTTTTCAATAAGGGTGCGAAAGAGATCCCACAACCGCAAAGAAGCCTTTTCCATAAGCAGAAGGTCATCGATTGCTAGGGTTTCTCTGGTCACTTTATCCAGAACACGGGACTGCACCGTACTGATAGCATGCTTCATAGCCTGCACTCCTCAAAAATCCATCATGGGATGACCCAGGAGATACAGCTGACAGAATCCCGGGAGAACCCAAGACAATACAGAAGGCCATCCTTTCCTATTGTGAAATTGGTTGCTTCGGTAACATCGGCAGGGAGCTCAATCAAGTACCGTTTGCTGACAACTCCATTTTCAAGCAGGATGGAGAGGGTAAATCGATTATTTGAATTGCCTGCACCCCCGACTGCCACATCCGTTTTTTGGATTAGAAAGTACCGTCTGAGCCGAACACCGATGAGCTCCGGCAATTCGGTTTCCTTTCCGATTGCAGGAATTTTGATACTTTTCGTTATTTGGCCCATACTTGCATCAATGGTAAAAAGCCAGGACTGGAGGGTTTTTACCGTATCCAGGTTTTGCTGAAAATAATCAACTTTCGCAACAACAAACGGTTTTGCCGATGCGTCAGGAAGCGGCAGCAGGGTTTCAATGGAAGCAACAGAAGATGCAAGCTGTGAATCAGCGCCGCTTGCAGAATCCGGAAGGGGAATGGTAGATCGCGCAATCTTTAATGAAGAAAGCAGGGAACCGTCAGGATTGAAAAAGAAAATGTGATATGAAGAACTGGATGCTGCTATGACAGCGAGTTTGTCATCGTCAGTCACCTGCAAGCCCTGAATGAGCGGGAAAGGACTTCCTCCAATACCTTCCTGCCCCAGAAAGCCCAGCTCAGTGCCGTCTTTTGAAAATCTTCGTACAATCGTATCGCAGAAGGCTTGCGATTTTTCATCATAAAATGCCTTGGCGGACGGCGCAAGCTTGTCAGAAACATACATAGTGCCCGACGAATCGACAGCGAGGTGCGCCACTTGCTGAAAACCATTTTCCGGAGCCACTCTCGGTCTGAGGCTGGATTTTTTCTCTTCAGTGTCCGCACTTTCGGACGTCCCGGTTCCGGAAATTTTCAAGTTTTTAGTGTATCTGGTATCCTGAATGACAAGCAAAAGGTCGCCATATGAAGAAAACCGCATGATTTTACCGTCATTACCGGAAAGAACATGATAAAGACCGTTTCGAGCTTCCAGGCTGATGGTGTCGGCCGAATGAGCGATTGTGCCTGCGTCGCTGGTTTCAAAATTTTCCCGGGTAATCTGCGAATCCGAATAACCATATCCAATTTTAAACAACTCAGTCCGCTTCAATTCGGTTACAGGCGATGAAGCGGCACAGGACGAGAATATGGCGACTATCAGGATGGCACAAACGGCCTGCATCGTTCGCATGATTCTCATGCTTAGCTTTTATGCATGTTTCTGTCAATGGATAAAACACGAGATTCCCTGTATTGAAACCGAATGAAACCGGTATGAATTTCAGCTTCCCGGGCAAAGAGTATTGAACCTTTCCCGCTCAGCAAGTATCTTTACACCTATGGCATTGAACATACTCACCGCATTTGTCGGTTCCAAAAAAGACAGAGACATCAAGGCTCTTTTGCCGCTGCTGCATAGCGTCAATGAACATGAATCCTGGGCATTCAGCCTTTCTGACGCCGAATTCCCCCGGCAAACCGAGACTTTAAAAAAAAGAATACAGGACGGCGAATCGCTGGACAGCATCCTGCCGGAGGCGTTTGCACTAGCCAGAGAGGCGGCCCGCCGTGTGCTCGGCGAGCGCCCTTTCGATGTGCAGATTCTCGGCGGAATTGTTCTCCACAGCGGAAAGATTGTTGAAATGAAAACCGGTGAAGGCAAAACCCTTTCATCGGTCAGCGCTGCCTACCTCAACGCACTGACCGGAAAAGGCGTTCATATCGTCACCGTGAACGATTACCTCGCAGAGCGGGACAGCCAGTGGATGGGCAAAGTCTTTAAGTTCCTCGGCCTTTCTGTCGGCTGTATTCTGAGCTCAATGGATCCTGCAGCGCGCAGAATTTCCTATGGCTGCGATATTACCTACGGGACAAATAACGAATTCGGATTCGACTATCTTCGCGACAACATGACCTGGGATCCAGAAACCAGGGTTCAAAGAGGGCATGCATACTGCATCGTGGATGAAATCGACTCGATCCTTATCGATGAAGCGAGAACCCCTCTTATCATATCAGGGCCAGCTGACGATGATTCCGCTAAAATTACCGAAGTCAGCCGTCTCAGCCAGTCCTTGACGGAAGTAAAGAAAAATCCTGAAACCGGCGAATATCCAGATGAGGCCAATGGCGAAACTGCTGAAGGCGACTATCGGATCGATGAAAAATCCAAGCGGATCATGTTCACTTCGGAAGGTCTCAACCACATTGAAGAGCTTTTGCAGAAGCGCAACCTCATAAAAGGCAGCCTCTTCGATGAAGGCAATTTTGAATATGTGCACTATTTTACCCAGGCAGTGCGCGCACATCGCATGTTTGCAAAGGATGTCGACTACGTCGTTCAGGATGGGCAGGTGCAGATTGTTGACGAATTTACCGGACGAATTTTGCATGGGCGGCGCTACTCGGACGGCTTGCATGAGGCGATTGAAGCCAAGGAACGCATCAAAATTGCGCGGCGGAACCGAACGCTCGCGACAATTACCTTTCAGAACTATTTCCGGATGTATAGCAAAATCTCTGGCATGACAGGAACCGCCGATACCGAAGCGCCGGAGTTCAACAAAATCTACAATCTCGACGTTGTTGTCATTCCCTCCAACCGGCCGGTAATCCGCGAGGATCAGGATGACCTTGTTTTCCTGAACGAAGAAGAAAAATTCAACGCGATTTGCGATGAAATTCAAAAAGCCAATAAAATCGGCCAGCCAGTGCTGGTTGGAACCGTATCGATTGAAAAATCGGAAAAACTATCTGCCCTTCTGCTGCGCCGGGGCATTCGCCATGAAGTGCTCAACGCCAAGAACCATGCGCGCGAAGCGCTCATTATCGCAGAAGCAGGTTCCAAGGGAGCTGTGACGATTGCGACGAACATGGCAGGACGAGGAACCGACATAAAACTCGGCGGAAATCCTGAATTCAGGGCACGGCACAAGGCAGGAAGCTCTGCTTCCGACGAAGATATCAGGAAAATCATCGAGGCTGAATACCAAAACTGGAACCGCGATTATCAGGAAGTTCGGTCGCTGGGCGGTCTTTATGTCATAGGAACCGAGCGCCATGAATCGCGGCGAATCGACAATCAGCTCCGCGGGCGTTCAGGACGGCAGGGCGACCCGGGCAAATCTGTCTTCTTCCTCTCGCTGGACGATGATCTCATGCGGCTCTTCGGCGGTGAAAACTTCAAGGGCATGATGAGCAAAGTCGGCATGAAACCTGGAGAGCCGATTTATCACCCGCTATTGAATCGCACCATCGAAAGCGCCCAGAAAAAAGTAGAGGAGCGTAACTTCGAGATACGAAAGCATCTGCTCGAGTATGATGATGTCCTGAACCGCCAGCGTAATTATATTTACGAACAGCGTGATGAAATTCTCCATGATCCAAAGCTGGTTGACAGGATCCGTGCTTCTGCGGCGGAAATGCTTACAGAAATAGTAACAGAATTCATGGAGGCTATGAAAAATGGCAGCAAATCTGCTCTGACGGATTTTTCTATAGCACTCAGGGACACTTTCGGCATCGAGCTATCCTCAGCCCAGCTGTCCCCGCTGGCGAATGACCGCCAGCAGCTCACTTCCTCTATCCAGTCTTATCTTGATAAAGATATTGAAAACAAGAAGGCGCTTGCCGGTGAAGAAAATCTGAATCTCTTTATCAAATATCAATACCTGCAGGAAATCGACAACAAGTGGCTGGATCATCTGGAAAATATGGAAGCCTTGCGGGAAGCTGTCTACCTGCGTTCCTACGCACAGAAAAACCCCTTGCTTGAATATAAAATTGAAGGATCCGAAATTTTCGAACAACTGGTGGATGCAATTCGAAAAAACATAGCATCGCGGGTGTACCGTGTCAGAATCAGCGCTGAAGAGGAACGCCGCCCTGCAGCAAAGCCCGGAATCCCCGCTCAGGTTATCCATGAAAGCACAAGCTCATTCTCGGCAAGCCAGCAAAGCCAGTCTGAATCCGGGCTCTCAGCACCCCGTCAATCATCAGCTATGGCGAACGCCGCATCTGGAGAAGGCGCGACCGTAGTCAGAACGATGCCCAAGGTTGGCCGAAATGATCCATGCCCCTGCGGTTCAGGTAAAAAATACAAGCACTGCCATGGGAGATGATCTTGGATGTCGCTGAACTACAAGGAAATCAATCGCATTCTGGAAGAGCTTGACCTGTCAGGTTCAAAAATTCAGAAAATTTATCAGCCAGCCTATGACACCATCGTTCTTGAGCTGTATCGGCGCGGCGAGCGATTGTTTTTCCTTGCGAGTGTCGCATCAGGGGCCTGCAGAATTCATTCGATCCCTTCTCTCGCCATGAAAAACGAGCGGCCGCTTCGTTTTATGGAATGCTTGCGATCCCGGATCAGGAACGGTATCATTACCGAGGCACTTCAGATTGGCAACGATAGGATTGTTCAAATTTCTATTCATTCCAGCGGTGAATCTGGCGAAGAAACGCTC
>JAJTBL010000147.1 GCA_021286925.1 Spirochaetia bacterium
TGACTGATGGCACCTGGGATCTGGGAAGCGCCCTCGCCTATGATCCAGCCGACCCCGCGCTGGACCTGTCTTTTTCCACGGTCCAGGACGATTCTCATTTTCCAAAATGCGTCGTGGTCAATGACGCTTTCGACTGGCAGGGCGACGCCCCGCTCAATTATCCGCTGAAAGACTGCATTATTTACGAAACCCATCTCCGCGGCCTCACCAGAGGTCACAATTCCAAGGTCCAGCATCCGGGAACCTACCGCGGCGTTGTCGAAATGATCGATTACTTCAAGGATCTCGGTATCACCAGTATCGAATTTCTCCCGATTCACGAATTCGATTCACTGGAGCGCTTCCGGCGCAATCCTATAACCGGAGCATTGCTGAAAAACTACTGGGGCTATTCACCACTGGCTTTTTTCGCCCCGAAAGCTTCCTACGCCTATGTGGATGGCGAGCCGCATCCTCCCGAAGACCCCAGCCGCCCGGTCCGCGAATTTAAATACATGGTTCGCGAACTGCACAAGGCCGGCATTGAAGTAATTCTCGATGTCGTCTTCAATCACACAGCCGAGGGCAATGAGCTGGGGCCGACTCTCAGTTTCCGCGGCTTGGACAATTCAATCTACTACATGCTGGACACCAACAAGCGCTATTACAAGAATTATTCCGGCTGCGGCAACACCCTCAACTGCAACCACCCGGTTATGCGAACCTTAATCCGGGAAAGCCTGCGTTACTGGGTTGTCCATATGCATGTTGATGGGTTCCGTTTCGACCTTGGGTCGATTCTGGGCCGCGACGCATCCGGCAGGCTGCTGGAAAATCCGCCCGTCATTGAGTCAATCGCTGAGGATCCCTTGCTCCGTGATACTAAAATCATCGCCGAAGCCTGGGACGCTGGCGGCGCATACCAGGTCGGCGCCTTTCCCGGCGGCCGCTGGGCAGAGTGGAACGATAAATTTCGCGACGACGTCCGCAAATTCTGGCGCGGCGAGCCTTTCTCAGCCATGCACCTCGCAACCCGCATCACTGGCTCCAGCGATCTTTACCTCCGCGACGGCCGCAAACCCTTTCATTCCATCAACTTTATCACCGCCCACGATGGCTTTACCCTGCATGACCTGGTTTCCTATGAAAAAAAGCACAACGAGGAAAACGGCGAAAATAACCATGACGGCATAGACTTCAATTTTTCACGCAATCACGGCGCAGAAGGACCGACCAGCGACCGCGGCATCCTGGCGCTCAGGTCGCGTCAGATGCGAAATTTCCTCTCAACGCTTTTTCTATCAATCGGAACACCCATGCTCCTGGGCGGCGATGAAATCGGCCGCACCCAGCGCGGCAACAACAACGCCTATTGCCAGGATAACGAAATCAGTTGGTATGACTGGTCGTTGCTTGAGAAAAACCGAGACCTGTTCCAATTTACCCGCTCGCTCATCCGTTTCAGGAAAAACCATCCCGTCTTCAGACGCCCGGAATTCTATACCGGCGAAGATTCAGATGAAAACGAAATGCCCGACATCACCTGGTTTGATGAACACGGTCATACGCCGGACTGGACCAAGATCAACCAGACACTGGCGGCGCGGATTGACGGTACTGAAGCCGACAAATTCAGCCGCTGTGATGACAGCGATTTTTATCTGATGTTTAACGGTTCTTCAGAATCCTGTGCTTTTATCATTCCGCCGCACCCAGCCCAGATCCCCTGGCGTCTTGTTATCGATACCGCCATTCCCGGCCAGGGCGGCTATCACTTCGACCCGCCGTACCAGGAATTGGCATATCAGAAATCGTACGCGCTGGCTCCCTCTTCCATGGTAGTTCTCATGGCCTGCCGCCGCGGTTCATCAAAACCCTGCCAGCCTTGCCCCGAAACATTATAATTATTATATTTTTATAACGATGATGAATAGAATCGGAAAGAAAGACACCACATGGCTCTTGCACCAAGGTTTGCAAGAGTTGGCACGGCACCGCCCGGATAAGGCGCTTGTCATCCTGCGGGAAGCAGTGGATTCAATTCCCCCTGCCTGCAATGATGAGCTTTCCAAAGCCTTATACTGGCTTTCGGTCGCCCTCTTGCGCCTCGACAAACGTGACCTTGCGATAAAAAGCCTTTCTTCCGCCCAAAAACTTCGCCGCCGCGGATTTGCCCGTCGGCTTTACCTGAGAACCATCAACGAATACGGCATGCCCCGTCAGCCTAGTCCCGAGCTCGATGACTTTTATGCGTTTATGAACATTCAGATGTCAGCATACCTGGTTAAAAAACCAATGAAAAGGTTCTCCAGCTATGCCGAGCGCGAAACGGTTCTCAAAATCCTGATGGACACATGGAAGCAGATTACGGCGCAAGGACTTTTGCTTGATAGCGAATGCGGCGAGAAGCTCATGATTTTCCAGAAAATAAAGCCATCTTTTCCAGAGTTTGGCTTTTCGTCACCGCATCGCCGATCCGCAGTTGTCGCTTTCACATCGGCAGCCGCCAATTCAATCAATCCTTCCCAGCGATGCCCCTGTGGATCCGGCCTTCCGTACAGCCAGTGTTGCGGGCGGGTCAGAAGCGTCACAGAATTATAGGGAATTCTTGTTTTTACGTTCGAATTGTATCAAATCCACACACTCCAGGTCGAATTTTTTGTCACCATTTCATAATGACACAGCCGACTCCTTTGCTGGGGATAAAAACCCGACAGCCAATACAGCCTGACTCGGAATCCAATATCATAAAATATTATATAATATAGAATTATAGAAAATATTTAATCAAATCGAATTAATTTTTATCTTGGCATGGAATCTGCTTATATATAAGGGCAAAGGAGATTCAAGCCATGAAAAAAACCACGAACCTTTCTTCTTCAGAATTCGATGTCAATGACGATGAAAATATACTTTCCCAGTATCTCAAAGAAATCAACAAAATCCCGCTCTTGACCCGCGAGCAGGAGAATGAATATGCAGTCAAGGCCGCACAGGGCGATAAAAACGCCAAAGACATGCTGGTCAAAGCCAATCTTCGATTTGTCGTCAATGTCGCCAAGAAATACCAGAACCAGGGACTTCCCCTCATCGACCTGATTTCCGAAGGTAACATCGGTCTGATGAACGCAATTGAACGCTATGACGTCACCAAAGGCTACCATTTCATCAGCTACGCGGTCTGGTGGATCCGTCAGGCGATTCTCAAGGCTATCTGCGAAAAGAGCAGGATGATCCGACTCCCGCTCAATCGTGCAAATGAGCTCGTTCAGATTGAAAAGGCCCGCAAAAGCTTTGAAGGCTACAGCGAAGACGCGGAAATCCGTGAGATCGCTGCTTACCTGAACATGGATCCTGAGCATGTCGCAGACATCGTCGCTGTTTCACGCGACCTCGTCTCTCTGGACAGCCCCGTCTATGATGAAAGGAACGCCAGCGTGGTCGGCGATTTTATTGAAAATGATCTCTATCAGAGTCCGGAAAACTATGCGACCGAGCTTAATCTGAAAGAGGACATCAACAAAGTGCTTGAAACCCTGAGCCTCAAGGAACGGCAGGTTATCGAGTACCGCTTTGGCATCAATGGCAAAAGGCCGATGAGCCTCAAAGAAATCGGCGACAGAATGCATTTAACCAAAGAACGGATCCGCCAGATTGAAAAAGCGGCGCTCAAGAAGATTTCGGTTCCTGAAATCATGGAAAAACTAGAAGCTTATGTAGCATAAGTTTTTGCTACATATGTACATAACTGCCGTACGCCATCGCGTGCGGCTTTTTTTTGCTCTTCCTGTCTTTTTTTAAAAACCTGGAGTATACTGAATCAATCAAACACAGAAGTCACAAAGGAAACCGAACAAGCATGAAATTTTCTGAGTATGCCGCGGAATCCCGAAATCGTATCCTGGCAGAGTTAAAAACCTTTCTTGAACAAAAAGCGAAAGAATTGGGACCAGCCGCTCGGAACCCTGATGAGCTGTTCCAGCTTTTCCAAGACTATTCCAGCTCAGGGAAAATGCTCCGGGGCACCTTGGCCATGCTTGGTTACGACTTATGCAAGCATATGGATTTTGCATCCTTCTCTTCAGCAAAAGCTATAAAGCTCGCAGCGGCTCAAGAGCTTTTCCAGGCCGGCCTGCTGGTTCATGACGACATCATGGATGGGGACGCAACCCGCCGAGGTAAACCGACGATGCATAAAGTTTTTGAGCAAAAGGCGCTCCAGGCTGGCAGATCTTCTGCAGAAAAACTCGGAGAAGCCCTCGGCATCTGTGCGGGCGATCTTTTCTATTTCCTTGCCTGGCAGCTTTTGCCATCCCATGCTCGCAATTTAAACCAACTCTTCTCTGATGAGCTTTCAAAAGTCTGTCTTGCACAAATGCAGGATGTCGAACTGGGGACTTCATCGTCGTTCCCATCCATGCAGGAAATTATCAACGTTTATACCTACAAGACCGCCCGCTACACCATCGCCATGCCTTTGCTGGCTGGGGCATCGCTTGACGGCAACAAAGAGATTTTGGCACCGCTTGAAAAATTCGGGATCGACCTAGGCATCGTATTTCAATTGCAGGATGATCATCTCGGCCTATACGCTGACGAAGCGACCCTTGGCAAGCCGCTCGGCTCAGACCTCAGGGAAGGCAAAAAAACACCTTTTATGGTTTTACTGCATGAATCATTAAATAATGAAGAGCAGCGGGAATTTTCCCGAATTTTTGGCAATAAATCTATTACCGCCGATGATGTTGTTTGGGTTCGTTCTCTCCTTGAAAAATATGCTGTTAAAGATAAGGTGCGGTCAATGATGATCGACTATGCAAAAACTGCTCTTGGTGCACTCGAAAAAGCAACGATGAGTTCTATCCATATTAACACTCAAGCCATCAGGGTATTAATAGATTTTGTCGAGTATTCATTCGATCGTTCATCGTAAGTCTTTCACCTGCGCTGAGGCGTTCTAAAAAAATGGATGCATTTTGCGGCGGTTTTGAGGCGCCGCAAGTAACTGCAACTATTATTTTCGGCTGTCCGGGGTTTTAAAAGCGCCAAACCTTTATTCCGTATCTTCGGCTCAGCAAAATCCCGCGAATGTTTCACGTGAAACACAGCCTGCCGCAGATTTTGCCGCTGCAGCCTTAAGTCTAAAACC
>JAJTBL010000148.1 GCA_021286925.1 Spirochaetia bacterium
CAGACTGGATATGATGAGAGCCCCGAGAACCGAAGGCACGGTTATGATGAGTGTATTCAGCACATAGCGCGACATGCCGACCTTGTTCCAGACTTCTGCGAAATTGCTGAATACCCAGTGTTTTGGAGGAGCCCACATCAGAGGGCTTTGCATGAGTTCATCCATGGATTTCATGGATGTAAAGAGCGCTATCAGAATGGGGATGAGCCAGACGACAACAATGATGGTTCCGAAAAGATAAAAGGAAGCTTTATAGAGAATCTTGACCGGTGTTCGCATCGATTTCATGGCTGGCTACCTCTGTACTTCGTTCTTCAGGGTGCTGTTGATGTACACCACGATGAAGCTGAAGGTGATGATAAACTGGATTACTGCGATGGCAGAGCCGTATCCATAGTCCTGGTAATGGAATGCAGATGAATACATATAGCTTGCCAGAACTTCCGCCGCCCGAGCCTTGGTATTGGTCATGACATACACGATGTCGAAGGCTCTGAGAGAATCGATAACCGAAATTGTCATCGCGATGATAGTGGCAGGTGTCAGCAGGGGGATGATGATGTGCCGGAATCGCTGCCCCCAGCTGGCGCCGTCAATCATCGAAGCTTCAACAAGCTCATCGGGAATGTTTTTAAGGCCGGCGAGGTACAAGATCATGACATAGGGCACTTGCCGCCAGACACCGACAAAAACAAGCGCAAAGGTCATGTACCGCTTGTCGCCAAGCCATTGCTTGGCTGCCGATTCCCAGCCTATCGAGCGGAGAAGGGTGTTCAGCGCTCCAAAGTCAGGGTGATAAATCCAGGTCCAGATAGTTCCGATAACGGCAAATGACAGAGTCATCGGTATATAGAAGAGGGTCTTGTAGAGACGAGCCCCTTTGTAGTCTTGGTTGAAGAGCATTGCGATGCCAAGTCCCAGCGGGATCGGCAAGGCAACAAAAAAAACGAGCCAGATAAGGTTATTGTAAAGCGCCAGGTGAAACTGGCTGTCCTGGAACAGCCTGATAAAGTTGCCGAGGCCGATAAATTTTTTCTGGCCGTACATAATAGTGTCCCGTGATGTCAGGCTGAACAGCATGCTCTGAAATACCGGCAGAATGACCCAGATAAGGTACATGGTGAGGGGTAATGCCAGAAACATCCAGGGCAGCAACGAAGTCTTGGAAATTTTGGTTTTCATGCGGCCTCTCAAAAAGCGAAAAAATGAAACAAAATCCGGGCTTTCCTCGTGAGAAAGCCCGGACATCTTGACTTCAGAAACCCATATTATTGGGCAGCGTAAATTCTGACACGTTCTTTATCGAGGGCAGTGAGGATGGAATCCAGCTGTGCCGGGGTGCCGATGATGTCGACGATGGCGTTCATGCCTTTCGCGGCCATTTCTTCCGGAGCATCGCGGTCATAGAACTGCATAGCGGTCTTTGCGCCGAGAACCATGTCGAGTCCGCGTTTCGCTTCTTCGTTGGGAACGGCGACTTTCTTGTTGGCAGCGAGACGGCCCAGCGGTTTGCAGAACATTTCCTGAGCTTCTGCGGTTGCAAGGAAGGCGAGGAATTTTTTGGCGTTTTCCTTGTTTTTGGCATTTTTCGGGATCATGAAACCATCGGTCGGGGTGTCGACCGCATAGTCTTTCCGGCCTTCAAAGAGGGGGAACTTGAAGAAATCGATCTTGTCCTTCACATCCGCCGGAGCGACGTCTTTGATGAACTGGCCCATGAGGTACATGCCGGCTTCGCCGCGGAAGAGGACATTGGCTGCTTCTTGCCAGGAATAGCTGGCGGCGTTCTTCATGAAGTACCCTTTGCTGGCCATTTCAGCAATGTAGTTGAAGGTTTTCTTGACTGCGGGATCGGTGTAGGCAACGGTGCCCTTGGTCAGCTTGACATGGAATTCGCCGCCGTTGACCGCGCTGTCCATGTAGTCGAACCAGCCGCCGGCAGTCCAGGTGTCTTTTGCGCCAATCGCGATCGGCGCAATGCCTGCCGCTTTCAGCTTGTCGCAAACATCATAGAATTCTTTCTGCGTGGTCGGAATGGCGAGGTTGAGCTTTTTGAAAACGTCTTTGTTGTAGTAGACAGCCCACCAGTACCAGCTCTGCGGCATAAAATAAATTTTGCCATTGTAGCTGGAAGGAGTCTTGAATGCCGACGGGAATTCACTTTCAAAGGAGCCGCCCGGGAAAACTGTGTCGATCGGCTCAAGAAGACCTTTTTCGGCAAAGGCCTGCATGCGGTAGCCAGCGAACCAGGTCACAACATCCGGAGCCTGTTTTGAGGTCAGCCAGCTGGGCAGCAGTGTCTTGAACTGCTCATGGGCTGTAGTGTTGACGGTTACCTTGATGTCCGGATTCCTTTTCTGGAATTCGGCGACAACCGTGGCAAAGACTTGTTTTGGAGCTTCATCAGACATGTAGGAATTGATGACGAGCTCGCTCGGCGCGGCAAATAGGCCTGTTCCCAGCACCATGAGTGCGGTCAGAACCAAAAGCGCTTTTTTCATTGCAAAAGCCTCCCTTTCGATATTGGCATTTTGCTTTTCCACAGAAAAGCAAACTAATGATAAATCCTTATATTAAAATCAGAAACAGACAAAAATCACGAAATTTCCGGTACTTTTGTACCAGCCGGGAGCCTTGAGAATAAGCAAGGAACGCAGAACATCGGGCTGCCAGCGGCCGCTGTCAGTGGTATTTTAGCTGGTTGGCAAGCTGGATGATTTCGAAGCGGTCATTGATGCCGAGTTTGGAATAGATGATGGAAACATGGTTTCTCACGGTTTGTTCGGCTATATGCAGCTTATTCGCGATGGCTTCATTGTCCGCTCCGGTCGCGATAAGGCCGAAAATTTCCTTTTCCCGCTTTGTCAGGGTTTCGAACCATTCGAATTTTTTGCCCAGGGCTTCCGTGTTCACCGCTTCTCCGCTGAAAACCCGGTTAAAAAGCTTGGAAAGAATCTGAGGCGAAATCTGCATGACACCGCCTCTAAGCGCTCGGATAGCGGCGATCAGCTCTGTCGGGGAAATGTCTTTCAAAAGGTAGCCCGAAGCGCCGAACTGCAGGGCGTCGCGGACATAATCATCCTCGTCATAGGTTGACAGCATGATGATCTTGATCTCGGGCATCGAAGACTTGATCTCGCGTACCGCATCGACTCCGTTCATTTCTGGCATGTAAATGTCCATCAGAATGACATCGGGATGCAGGGTGTGGGCAAAGAGAACCGCTTTTTTGCCATTTTCCGCGATTCCGGCCACTTCGATATCGTCAGCATAGTTTTCAAGAAAGGTTTTGAGGCTTTGAGCGAAGAGGGCTTGGTCATCCACTAAAAGGACCCGGATTTTTGAGCTTTTTTCCATAGCTACGTCTCCTGCGGCAAGGGTATCTGGGCTGTCAGTCTGAAACCACCCTCAGGAAGGCTGTCCGCGGCCAAGGTGCCGCCCAGATTGGCAAGCCGCTCTTCCATGCCCGAAAGGCCGATACCCTTGACGATCTGTTTACTGCCAATGCCATTGTCTCGGACAACCACTTCAAGCATACTGCCTTGAATCCAGAATGTTATGAATACCTCGGTTGCCCGGCCGTGGCGCATCGCGTTCGTCAGAGCTTCCTGAATCAGGCGATAGAGCGCCATATCGATGCCAGGTCCGAATGAAAGCGGAATATTTCCTGATTCGATATGAACCTGGATACCCGTCACCTTCTCGAATACCTTTTTTATCTTGAATATGGCATTGAGCCCCTTCTCCCGTCCGACATCGCTCGAGCGCAGCGCCTTGAGGGCTTTGCGGGTTTCTACAAGCCCCTCTTTTGCCTGGGCGCGGGCTGCCAGATGCAGTTCCGAAAGCCGTTCCGGATCCCTTCCTCCCATGCTGATAGCCGCATCCATCAGCGCAATGAGGTTGGTAAACATGTAGCCTGAAATATCATGGATTTCCCGGCTGATTCGATTTCTTTCCTTGAGAATTGCTTCTTCATCGATCATTCGGGCGTACTGCTGGAGGTCCTGGTTGAATCTCGAAAGCCGATTGATGGTGGTGTCCAGATGTTCAATTGTCTTCTGGGCATCAATAAAACGATCGCTGGCGCCCCGGTAGAGGCTGGAAAGGAGGCTGACAACCGCAAGGATGGCCGCCTGCGCCAGAATCTGCACGGTTCCTGCCTGAGCTGTGTCATTTGACAGAGCAAAGCTTGTCCCCAGCGGTCTGTTGGTTTGGAATATGGTGAAGATCGCGATGAATGCCGCTGTCAGGATACTATTCAGCGGGAAAGCAAATTTGACTGATAAAAGGACCAGAAAACCCGCATAGAGGCAGAGCCGGATAGCCATGGAAGCCGGCAGCGCGTAAGTGGCGACAATCAGGCAGAAAGCCGCAAAAAACGCCGATACCAGCATGATGCTGACATGCCGTGCCATTGCCAGAATACCCGACAGGAGGACGGCTGAAAAAAAGGACACATAGAAGGTAATGAAGAATTCGGCCGCTTTTCCCGCCGCAATCATCGGCTCAGGCGAGTTAAGATTCCCAAATTCGATATGAAACAGGAAAAATCCGAGCATCTGGAGGCTGGCTGCGAGAACTGCAAAAAAAATCAATGTCTGCTTTTCAGGCAGAAAACGTTCATCCGGGAATAGACGCAGCGGCGAAAGCATAGTCCCATACTAGGTTCTGCAGGATAATCTGTCAATTGAGGCTTGGCGACTGAGCGTTGGAGCTTTCCAGCACGCAGCAAATTGTCATGCTTTACCTCCGAGCCCTCCTGTGATACCGTTGTACTGTGGCAGATAACAGAACTAACTCCTCAGCAATCTATGATGAATCGAAAATCAAGACGCTCTCAAGTCTGGAACACATACGGCTCAGAACCGGCATGTACATTGGCCGGCTTGGCGACGGCTCCAACCCCGATGATGGTATCTACATCCTCATCAAGGAAGTGATAGACAACTCGGTTGATGAGTTCATCATGGGAGCTGGCGACCGGATTCTGGTCTCGGTAGAAAAAAACCGCGTCCGCATCAGGGACTATGGCCGCGGGATTCCGCTCGGCAAGGTGATCGATTGTGTTTCCACCATCAACACCGGTGCGAAATACAACGATGATGTTTTTCAATTCTCTGTAGGATTAA
>JAJTBL010000149.1 GCA_021286925.1 Spirochaetia bacterium
CCTATCGCGACGGCCGACTTTTTGAAGCGGTATTCGAGCGGGGGGTTTTGAAAAACCAGCGAGAAGACTCGTGCGGGCGCGAAAAGAACGGGCTTTTGGTAGAATTCGAGCCCGATCCCGAAATCTTTCCTGACTTTTCCTTCAATATGGAATTTCTAGAAAAGCGCATGTGGAATTATGCCTGCCTCAATTCCGGTCTGACACTGGTGCTCAATGGCCGTGAATTCAAGGCGGAACATGGGCTTCTGGATCTGCTTGCCTCGGAAGTAGGGGAAAGCGCTCTCTATGATATCGGCTGGTACAAGGGCGAGCGGATCGAATTCGCCTTTACCCATACCAATAATTATGGAGAAGAGCATTTTTCCTTTGTCAACGGCCAATACACATCCGATGGCGGTACGCATCTTTCCGCATTCCGTGAGGGATTCTTAAAAGCGATCAAGGAATTTTACCAGGCCTCGTGGAAGGGCGAGGACATCCGCGAGGGTGTTGCGGCAGCAGTAGCCATCAAACTGAAAAATCCATTGTTTGAAAGCCAGACCAAGAACAAGCTCGGAAACGCCGAAATTCGCCCCTGGATCCTCCAGGAAGTCAAGCGCGGCGTGGACGATTTTCTAAGGCGCAACCCTCAGGAAGCCAAAAAGCTTCAGGAAAAAATCCTCAACAGCGAAAAACTCAGGACTGAACTCAATATTGTAAAAAAGGAAGCGAAGGAAGCAGCAAAAAAAATCGAACTCAAGATTCCGAATCTCAAAGACTGCAAATATCATCTAGGGGACGGTGAAAAAGGCGAAGTATCGACAATCTTCATTACCGAGGGCCAGTCGGCGGCGGGATCCATGGTCAGCTCCCGCGATGTCTATACCCAGGCGATCTTTTCACTGCGGGGCAAGCCTGAGAATATGTATGGAAAGCGCCAGACCGCAATCTATAGAAATGAAGAGCTCTACAACCTGATGATGGCGCTCGGCATTGAAAACGATATCGAAAATCTGCGTTATGCGCGAATTGTCATTGCCACCGACGCGGATTACGACGGTTTTCATATACGAAATCTGCTCTTGACGTTTTTTCTCACCTTTTTTGAGGAACTAGTGACACAGGGACGAATTTACATCCTTGAAACGCCGCTGTTCCGGGTGCGCAATAAAAAAGAAACGCGCTACTGCTATTCCGCCCGTGAGCGAGACGAGGCGACCAAAGCCATGGGTGCCCAGGCTGAAGTGACACGGTTCAAAGGCCTGGGTGAAATCAGCCCCAGCGAATTCGGCCAGTTTATCGGCAAAGATATCCGGCTCGTCAAAGTAGATATCCAGACACTTTCGGCAGTACCGGAATTGCTCACCTTCTATATGGGTAAAAACACACCGGAGCGCCGGGATTTTATCATGCAAAACCTCATAGCTGATTTGTAAAGGAAGAATCCGATGGCATACGTCAAAAAGCTTTTCAACGAAAATTTCCTTTATTACGCATCCTATGTCATAAAGGATCGGGCAATTCCCGATTTGGAAGACGGCCTGAAGCCGGTTCAGCGCCGCATTATGCACTCACTGTTCGAGATGGACGACGGCAAGTTCCACAAGGTAGCCAATGTGGTCGGTCACTGCATGAAATACCACCCGCATGGCGATGCCTCCATCGGCTCGGCTTTGGTTGTCCTGGCCAACAAAGAACTGTTCATCGACAAGCAGGGGAATTTCGGGAATATTTTTACCGGGGACGAAGCGTCAGCTCCGCGCTATATCGAATGCAAGGCATCCAATTTCGCAAAGGAAATCCTTTACAACCCCAAAACCACCGTGTATTGCGAATCTTACGATGGCCGAAATCAGGAACCGGTCCACTTTCCCGCCAAGCTTCCGGTAATCCTGCTGACCGGCGCCGAAGGTATTGCCGTTGGCATGAGCACCAAAATCCTCCCCTATAACCCGGTAGAAGTCATCAAAGCCGAAATAGCCTGTCTGCAGGGCAAAGCCTTTTCGCTCCTGCCAGACTTTCAGCAAGGCGGTTTGATGGATGTTTCGGATTATCAGGATGGAAACGGCAAGGTCCGGGTTCGTGCAAAATTCGATACATCGGATCCGAAACGAATTGTCATTACTGAAATCCCCTTTGGCTCGACAACCGAAAGCCTTATTGCGAGCATTGAAGCGGCATCGCGTTCGGGTCAGCTCAAAATCGCTTCGATAACCGACTTTACGACGGACAAGATCGAAATCGAAGTGAGGCTCCAGCGGGGTGTCTATACCCAGGAAGTGATCGATGCGCTGTATGCCTTTACCGAGTGCGAACAAAGCATCAGTACCAACTGCCTCGTCATCAAGGATTACAAACCGGTCGTCATGACCGTTTCCGAAATCATCCGGTACCATGCAGGCAAGCTTCTGTCGATCCTGCGTCAGGAGCTCGAAATAGAAAGGGGCGAACTCCTTGATGAAATCCACGCCCGCACCCTTGAGAGGATTTTCATAGAGGAGCGAATTTACAAGAAAATCGAAACCCAGCGCACCCAGGAAACCGTTCTCAAAGCGGTAAAAGACGGGCTTGCGCCCTTTGACCGCGAGATTGGCAGGGAAGTGACCAGAGAGGACATCGAGCGGCTGCTGAAGATTCCAATTCGACGTATTTCTTTATTTGATATTGAAAAAGCAAAGAATGAACTCAAACAGGTCCAGGCGCGGCTTGCTGAAGTGGAATCTCACCTGGCGCACCTGGTGGACTATGCCATAGATTTTCTGAAAGGGCAGGCAAAGCGGCTTGAACCTGCCTGGCCCCGAAAAACCCAGATTCTGAGTTTTTCAAAGGTGGACTACAAGGAAGTTGCGCGGCGGGATATCGCGGTTCGCTATGACGCAGCGACGGGCTATATTGGGACCTCCGTTTCCTCCGGCGAAAAAGTGCTTGAAGTATCATCCTTTGACCGGATTCTGATTGTGCGCCGCACCGGTTTATACAGCATCGTGCCGGTCCCCGAGCGCCTTTTTGTGGATCAGGGTTTGCTCTGGGTTACCGTGGCTGAAAAAGAAGCTGTTGCGGCGACAACGCTGACCGTCATTTATAAAATGCTCGATTCAGGCTACCCCTATATCAAGCGGTGCGTGATCGAGTCCTGGATAGTCGGCAAGGATTATTCGCTCATCCCTGAAAATTCTCAGCTTCTTTTGTTTTCCACCGAAGCAGATTTCGAATTTACGCTTTCGTACGCAATAAAAAAACGAATGCGAAAGGCATCGGAAACTTTCAGAGCCAGGAATTTTCCCGTAAAAGGCCTGAAAGCTACAGGCGTGCGGCTCGCAGTCCGTGAAGTGCTCGCTGTGGAGTCCTTAGGCAAGCGGGTACGGCCGTCGGGTGTCATTGAGCCTGAACTCGGCCTCGATACTGAATTAGCGCCTGAAGAGCAAGGGCAAGAGCTGTCTGCAGCCGGTTCTGAAGGCAAACCTGCCGCGCATGAATCGCTGATGAAACTTCCGAAACCAGCGACAGCTGTGTCTGGGAAAGCAAAGAAAAGCCGAAAAAAACCTGAGCCAAAGACCGGCTCAGAAGGCAATCCATCAAAAAATGATGCAACCGGAGGCGCTCAACCCAGAAAAACGCCAATCGGCAACGACACCCAGGCCGCCGCCAAGACTGCGGACAAAAAGCCAAAGAAAAATGTAAGAAAGGCAAAGAGCACCGATGATTCAGGTTTAAAACCTGCGGACACCAGAAAAAAAGACCTCAAGGCTGATGAGGCTCAAATTGATAAAAAACAACACGCCAAGGCTGATGATGAAAAGGAGACTTCTCAAGAAGGGCGGGGAAAGGGGCTTCTCGCAACATTGGAGAGGATAAAAGCTGAGCTTTCAGGCGGCGCGGACTCGGAAAAAGAAAGTCGGGGTAAAAAATGATAATTGTATATTTAGTAATCATTTATCTAATTTTAGTCCTTGTTTTCGGCGTTGTGGCTTTTTATCTCATGTTCTATCCTTCCTGCAAAACCTCGGAATTTACCCGCGCCAATGGGCTTGAAAAGTCCGAGTTTTCACAAAACTTTCTTGACCAATCATGGGTCGATTTTGAAATCCCTTCTCCGCAGGGCTACAGAATCTCAGGAAACTATCTGGCTGCCAAGACTGGTTTGCCATCAGCTCCAACCGCCCTCTTTGTCCATGGGATAACCTGGACCCGCTATGGCATGTATAAATATATGCAGCCGTTTTTTAAGCAGGGCTGGAATGTTGCCAGCATCGACCTGGCCGGGCATGGGAAAACCAGGGCTCCCCGTCGATATTATCCGACATTTGGCTATTACGAAAAATTCGATGTAAAAAGCGCTGTAGATTTTCTGAAAACCAGGTTCCCTGAGTCAGTGCTTTTCGGTGTTGTCGGCGAGTCGCTGGGAGCAGGGTCGGTGCTCCAGTACTCAGCGATTGCTAATGGTGCAGTTGATTTTGTCATTGCAGACTGTCCCTTCGCCAGCGCCCGCAGGGAATTGCTTTATCAGGTTCGGAAGCTCGGTTTCCCGCCATTTTTTGCCCAGCATGTATCCTTGATTGTTGCTGTTCTGGTACGTATGACCAAGAAATTTTCCTTTGATGATGCTTCACCTGAAAAAGCTGTTCTCGAGAGCCAGATTCCGATCCTGCTGGTGCACGGTCTCGAAGACCGCTATGTTCCAACCTGGATGTCGCTTCATCTGTATAATATTAGAAAGAAAGCAGGCATTGCAGCAACTTCACTCCTGCTGGTGCCTGGCGCCCGCCACGCTAAAAGCTACATGACTGACCCGGAACTCTGGGAAAGGACCGCATTCAGCTTTATTTCGAATATAAAGCCTTCTTGAAAAACGTCTGCGTGGGAAGAACGTCTGCCGCAAAAAGCAAAAAAGCTATTGTGTGTCTTTTAAACTACAGATGTATATGAAAGACCAATTTTAAATCGTACGTGTTTCACAGCGGTTCTCAGGAACCGTCAGAAACCGCAAAGCCAATTTCAAAAATAATAAATTTTTGAAATTGGCGCTCTTGACAAAGTTGGGGCAAAACGATAGATTTCAACCGTTTTCCGGCGCAAACGGAAACATTCCCCTGTAGCTCAGCTGGCAGAGCAAGT
>JAJTBL010000150.1 GCA_021286925.1 Spirochaetia bacterium
TCATCGGAATCCGGATTTTTTCGGCGTTGCTGAACTCGGCGAACCTTGCGAGCACTGCGGCGTCCGAACTGGCGTCGGCAGGTATCCCCGCAATTCTGGTTATCGCCGTGCTCCCTTTCATCGCCGGCCTTGTAACGGGCGTCGGTTTTGGGTATGTCGGCCTTTCCTTTCCTATTGTGATTGGCCTCATCCCGACTGTCACAGGGTTGCCGTATCTTGCAGGTATTGCCATGGCTGGCGGTTTCGGATATGCCGGTATGATGCTGTCTTCCTTGCATGTCTGCATGGTGGTAACCGCAGAGCATTTCAGCATCGGTCTGCCGGCAACAATCAGGAAATTTGCCGTTCCGCTTCTAATTTTTATTGGTGTTTTGCTGGCTTATGTGTGAATTTAAACACTTGTTTTACAATGAAAAAGGCACACCCTTTTTAAAAAAGGATGTGCCTTAAAACTTCAGATTGTTTATTTATCTTACTGACAGCGTAATCACGATTGTGTCGCTGTAATCACCTGCTGTGATAAAGGTAGCTGAAGGCCCGAATCTCAACTTGATAGTATATTCATTGCCAGCAAGGGCTGTTGCTGATTGTGAAGCGCTTTCAACATCACTGTCGAGTTTGGTATCATCGATGAGACCCGAAATTGCGATCGTGTACGGAAGAGAATATGCGGGTCCCATTCCAGCTGAATACATTACCAGTCCCCCATTCACAGAATGAACACGTATGTACCAGTTATTGAGGTTGCTGATAATCTTCAGCTTTCCGGCCGGTTCAAGGACAGTAGCTTCAGCTGCATTGATATTTGTCGTTGGGAATGCTGGAACACTGATTGAAAGAAACCCATCAACCGTCACGGTTATCGGCATTGAACCTGATTCCGATGGTGCGGCTGATACCGCCATGGCTGCCAGCAGGAGTACAGCGATGAAGAAAATGGCTTTTTCATATAAACTCCTTTTCCGCTTTTCGCGGATTGTTGATTTTGCCTGTCAGAAAGTGTTGTGAAAGGAACATATCCTCATCATGAGGCGCGCAGGAAACGGTGGCGCATAACTATGCACCGCAGAATGAGGATTTAGCTGTTTTTCACTTTTTATCTGATAGGCGAAGTGTTTCCATTTTACTTTCATTATCGGAAGGCGTCAAAAAAAATAGAAGGAAATTTGGAGATTTTGGAGAAAATGACATTTTTTTCAAGTTATGCGCTTTTAAACAATTCCCGGGCAATTCAGTTTTATCTGAGCAGGTCGATGATGCGTTCAGCAGCGAGGCTTCGAATGCTTCCCTCCAGAGCAAGCTTGAGCGCGAGCTCTCTGAGTTTTTCAGAAGCCCGGATTCTGTCCGCTGGATTTGCGCTTTCCAGACCTGCCAATTCGGTTCGGATTTCCGCCGCCACCGATTTGCCCGCCACATCAAGAACTGCTTGATAGCGCCCATACTGGTCGCGATGTGTCGCTTCTCCGGCCTTTTCATCGAGCAAAGTCCGGATATCCTGGACAGACAGCGATTTTTTGAGCGTCATAATCATGATGAGGAGGGCTAGATGCTCCTGGGAATATTTCTTTCCCTCAGCCCGCGGAATGACATTGGCTTTTGCATAATTGTTGATCATCGAAGGTGTGATCTTCTGGTCCTCATGCAGGGCGTAAAATGGCTCGATAAGACGAGTCAGATAGCTGATTACCTGATCCATGTACAGGCCGATGTCCGGCAGCTTATCCCAGTCGGGCGCGTTCATGCCCTCAAGCACACCGATATACTCTGTAATCGCTTGTTTCTGCAAATCTTCCATGGGGTGAACTCCTGTTGTATGGATCGTATCAGACGATAATAAAAATTACAAGATATGGTATTGAATAGCTTGACATATGGTTGACTCTGAAATATGTTATTCGTAATAACATTATGTGTTATTGAATACCATATTTGCGGAGGTGCAGCATGTACGCCCGGGAAGTTTTTCTGTTCGGTGACTCGATTGCCCGCGGAATAATGCTTGATACCAACGGTTCCTATAAACCCTTTGCTGATTGCTTTGCAGTCAGAACTGCCGATGAATTAGGGTACCGGCTGATCAACAAGGCACGCTTCGGCTGTACGATTTCAAAAGGACTGGACATCATCAAACGGAGCATCCTCGGACTGGGAAAAGCGCCGCAGGATTCCGAGCCTAAAAAGCTGGCATTTCTGGAGTTTGGCGGCAATGACTGCGATTTTCGATGGGACGAAGTTGCAGCGCATCCGCAGGCTGAGCATCTGCCCAATACGCCGCCTGAGCAGTTCCGCCAGCTTTACCGCGAATCAATCGACATCCTCCGCGGAAGCGGCTACACGCCTGTCCTGCTCACCCTGCCTCCTTTAAATGCCGAGCGGTATTTCGACTGGTTTACGCGAACAGGACTCAATCGAGCCGCCATCCTCGGCTGGCTGGGCGATGTGCAATTTATTTACCGCTGGCACGAGAGTTATTCGAATTCGATTTGGCAGATCGGGGAACATGAACACTGTGTTGTCCTGGATATCAGAAGCGCCTTTCTGAAGCGCCGCGCCTATGATAATCTGCTCTGCCTCGATGGAATACATCCAAATTCTGCCGGCCATGAGCTGATCAAGCATGAAATTCTTGCATATGCGAATGGAATGTAAGACGCGTTTGAATGATAATTTTGCGTTATTTGGAGCAAAAACATGCAATATTTCCTTATTATGTAAGAAAATATTAGAATATTACGCTATATCTTGATATATTTCGCATATATTGACATATCGGACTAAAAGTAATAAAACATCAGCCGATGACAGCAAAAAGGCAATATTTCGACATCGTAGATGCCAACTTGCCAAAAGTCTGTCAGGAAATTTCGGAGGATGTATGAAAAATCTGAAGTATGTCGCTCTCGCGCTGGCCATGGTGCTTGCAGTTTCCTGCTCACCCAAGCTTCCGCAGAAAGATGTTGATGCGGCGAACGCTGCTCTGGCCGATGCTCAGAACGCCAAGGCTGATGTTTACGCTCCTGCTGAATTCCAGGCTGCGAACGATGCCAAAGCTGCTCTCGATGCTGAAATTGCCGCTCAGGAAGCCAAAACTTCCGGCAAGTCTTACAAGCAGACCACTGATCTTGCAAAAGCTCTCGCTGATGCTGCCAAGAAAGCCAAAGACGCTGCCGCTGCCAATATGGAAACTGCTAAGAATGATGCTGCAACCATGCTGACCGACGCACAGGCTCTCCTTGCGAAAGTAAAGGCTGAAGCTGAACTGGCTTCTAAAGACGCCAAGAAAGCTGCAAAGGCCAAGCTGAATGTTAAGGCGATTGCTGAGCAGGTTGCTTCCTACGAAACCGCTCTTGCTGACGCTCAGGCTGCCAACGACGCGCAGGACTATGCCGGCGCAAAAGATAAGCTTACCGCTCTGAAAGACCAGATGGCCGCTACCCAGGCCAGCCTTGAGGCTGCTGGATTTACCGCTGCTAACTGAATCTCATTAAAGAGTTTTAGCAAAACCCGTGAAAGCGGCTGTCCAACACTGGACAGCCGCTTTTTTTTGCGGTAAGGTATCAGTAAAAGTAGACAATAATCTTTCATTTTGGACAATTTTAGACCTTTGGAGGCGCGATGAAGCTTTCAGTCAAGGAAGTTGCCCGGCTTTTCAATATTTCCGAGAAAACGGTATATCGTTGGATTCAGACTGACAATCTGCCTCATTATCGTATCGGCGGGCAGTACCGGTTCAGCTACTCGGAACTGCTGGAATGGGCAGCAATTCATGGAACGACTGTACAGTCAGATCTTTTCGCAGAAAGCGGAGAGCAGGCAGACAGCCCGGTCTCCATTGCTGACTCGATTGAACTGGGCGGTATTCATTACCGTATAGAAGGTAGTTCCAAAGAAGATATTCTTCGATCTGTCGTGTCATTGGTCAAACTGCCGGATGGAGTAAACCGGGATATATTTCTGCAATTTATTCTTGCTCGGGAGCGGCTGGGAACAACGGCGATCGGTGAAGGCATCGCGATTCCCCATGTGCGGAACCCTGTTGTTTTTCATTCTGAGCATCCGCAGGTGTCGCTCTTCTTTCTGGAAAAACCGGTTGATTTCGGCGCGCTCGACGGAATTCCCGTTTCAATTCTGTTTCTGATCATTTCTCCGAATATTGCAGGCCATTTGAAATTGCTCTCCCACCTTATGTTTGTTCTCAAGAATTCTGAAGTGCTGACGGTGCTGAAGGGCAACGGTACGCGGAATGAAATTCTTTCAGCAATCCGAAACGCAGAAGCAAGCTTTGTACAACCCGATCGGACTGCTGGAATTCAAACTGCTTCCTGAAGGAGCGGCTATGGTTTTTTATAATGCTGGGATTTTGATACTGCTTTCCGGTGTGCTGTTGGTTCTTTTTATGAAAACATCAGAAAGCGTCAGCAGGCTGGGCAGAATACTGACCATTGCGGGTGATGCCGCGGTGGGGATTGCTGCGGCAGCGGGCATGGCGGGCAGATATGCCGGCCAGAATTATGTTTTCTTTTGGAGTTTGCCGCTCGGGCAGGCGCTTTTCTCGCTCAGTCCGCTTTCTTCGTTTTTTTTACTGATACTCGCTTTGGTGACCATGCTCGCGGCAATCTTTGCCCCTCAATATCTGGAGCATTATCGCTATTCTGCAGGAAGAATAAAATATCATTGGGCGTTTTTCCTTTTGCTCACCGTCAGCATGATGTTTGTGGTAACTGCGGGAAATGCAGTATTTTTCATGCTTTCCTGGGAAGCGATGTCAGTGTCGTCTTTCTTTTTGGTGATGTTCGAACACCAAAAACCCGAAGTACGCAAAGCGGGATGGGTCTATTTTGTGTTTATGCATATCGGGGCGGTTTGTCTAGTCGTAATGTTCGCCATACTCGGCAAAGCAGCGGGATCCTATAACTTTGCCGAGATGCTGTCGCTGAGCACAAATATCCCGCCAGCGATGAAGACTGCGGTCTTTATTTTGAGTGTATTTGGTTTTGGTATGAAAGCGGGCATTTTTCCCCTCTATGCATGGATGCCGGAAGCCTACCGCGCAGCTCCCGCTGATCTGTCTTCCGTAAT
>JAJTBL010000151.1 GCA_021286925.1 Spirochaetia bacterium
TTGTCAGCCATCGTTATCAGTACAAAAAAGAAACCTAGTGTCAGAAACACGCTGATAAGCCCGCCCACGCTGACACCGGCAGCCTGAACAAAAGTGGAGGCGTTTTTCAGCATTTCGATAATTGAATCCATCATGTACCTCCTAGTGAGCCAGCAGAGGAACCAATGCCAGCACCATGCCGCCAGCGATAATCGAGCCAAGCTGGCCTGACACATTCGCGCTGATTGCCTGCATCAAGATGATATTGCCCTTTTCTTCTTCCTGGGCCATTTTCTGGATAACCCGGGCTGACATGGGAAACGCGGATATTCCGCAGGCGCCGATCATCGGGTTGATTTTCCGATTCTCTGGTAAAAAGAGATTGATAAGCTTCGCGAAGAGCACCCCGCCGGCGGTATCGAATACAAAAGCCAGCAATCCCATTGCCAGAATAAGCAGGGTCTGAAGATTCAGAAACTGTTCAGCCCGCATGCTGGCACCGATCGTGATTCCAAGAAGAAGGGTGACCAGATACGCCAATTCATTCTGCGCAGTCTTGGAAAGCCGCTCGACAACACCCGATTCCCTGATAAGGTTGCCGAACATCAGCGAGCCGACCAGCGGCACCGAAATCGGGGCGACAATCCCGGCGGTCATAGTGACGACAATCGGAAACAGTATTTTCAGCCACCGCGGCGACTGCTTTTCATGCAGCTGCATATGGATGGTCCGCTCTTTTTTCGTTGTAAGCGCTCTGATAACCGGAGGCTGAATCATCGGCACCAGCGACATGTAAGAGTATGCGGCGACCGATATGGGGCCAAGGTATGCCCGGGCAAACTTGTTGGCAACATAGATGGCGGTGGGGCCATCGGCGGCGCCGATAATCCCGATGCTGGCTGCGGTTTTCAGATCGAATCCCAGCAGGGCGGCGATCATCATAGTCGCGAAAATCCCGAACTGAGCTGCGGCACCATAAAAAATCATCATGGGATTCTTGAAAAGCGGTCCGAAATCAATCATCGCGCCGATCGCAATAAAGATGAGAATTGGGAACAACTCGTTCGCTATGCCGCCATCATAGAGAATTTTCAAGAAGCCGGCCGAACCCTCATGTTCCCAGACAACGGAAAGCGGCAGATTGACCAGAATGGCTCCGAAACCAATCGGCAACAGCAGCATTGGTTCGTATTCTTTCGCTATAGCGAGCCAGATGAGCAGACCGCCGACCGCATACATCACCAGCATTTCCCAGGTCAGCGACGTAAAGCCTATGAATACATCCTGCATTGATGGTTCTCCAGATTGCTGTATTCGATTTGCATTGCCAAAAGCAATAGTATCGTTTTTCCGCATTCTTGTATATCAGGCTGCTTTGCGGATTCAGTACCTAGAATAATGAGTTCGAATTATGGTAATGTCATGCCGCAATGAGAAATACACCAACAGTCGCCGTCGGGCTTTCAGGGGGCGTTGATTCCTCCCTCGCCGCGGCATTATTGAAAGAACAAGGATACCGGGTCATCGGGCTGACCATGAAGATATGGAAGGGCGCCTACAAGATTCAGGAAGACTTGAAGCATGCCTGCTTCGGTCCCGGCGAAGAAGAGGATATAGCGGCCTGCGAACGGCTCTGCTCATCCCTTTCCATCGATTATACGGTTATAAATCTTTCCGAGGAATACGAAAAATTCGTCATTGAATATTTCAGAAAAGAATATCTGGCCGGCAGAACTCCAAACCCCTGCATTATCTGCAATCGCGAACTTAAATTCGGTTTTTTGGTCAGCAAGGCTCGCGAATCCGGTCTGGAGTTCGACTACTTCGCGACCGGCCATTATGCAAGAAAAGAAGAACGGAACGGCATTGTCTTTCTCCGGCAGGCTGTGGATGCAAGCAAGGATCAGACCTATTTTCTTTACGGGCTTGAGAGCGACAGGCTTAAAGAAATTCTTTTCCCGCTGGGCGAAATGACCAAAGAGGGGGTTCGGGACAGAGCGCGGGCTCATGGACTTGAGGTCGCCGAAAAGCCAGAAAGCCAGGATTTTGTCGTTGGCGGCGATTACGCACCGCTTTTCGAGGCAGCACCGCCGGAGCCAGGCGATATTGTCGATGCGCGCGGGAATATCCTGGGAAGACACCGGGGGCTGCCGTACTACACCATTGGTCAGCGCCGCGGACTCGGCATCAGCATCGGGCCTGAACCGCTCTATGTCCTCGGTATCGACGCGAAAACCAACCGGGTGATTGTCGGACCCAACAACGGCCTTTTCAGCCAGGGGCTTGTAAGCAGCGATTTCCGCTTCCAGGATGTGCAATTGGCCAGTGAAGCGGTGCGCGGCCGCGCCAAAATCCGGCAGAACCACAAACCGGTCGAATGTACGGTCACTACCAACGATGAAGGCGCTCATATCGAATTCGACATCGCACAGCGAGCGGTAGCGCCCGGTCAATCCGTCGTCATCTATTCTGATGATGGGCTGGTTCTGGGCGGCGGCATCATTGACCGAGCCCTTTCCAATTGACGTCTGGAAAGGGAATCGGTACTATAGAACAAAGACTACGACCGGGGGTGCACCGGTTTCGACTTGTGCGGTCCGTGTCGTGCGTTGCAGGTGGAGCTGCCGAGCTCCTGATTTCGGCAAAACTTCAAGTGCCAACAATGAAGGCACCCTCGCTCTCGCTGCGTAAGTAGCAAGAACGACGGACGTCCCGGTGCGCCGCCTTGAGCGCCGGGAACGTCTGCAACCAACCAGGGCTTGCCCGCCATGCGGTCCGGAGCGCGGCGGGGACATAATCCGGAATACGGAAAGGGACGCGCGCTGTTCCGCTCCCCCTTTCCCGACAATCTAAAAGGACAGACAAACCTGTAGATGCGCACGGTGCGCGCAGAAGGACGCGGGTTCAATTCCCGCCACCTCCAAAGGCTGACAAATGTCAGCCTTTTTATTTTCCCTCACGCTTTTTCTCCTGCCACATTTATTTTCAGTTGACAAATAATTCAGCTTCATGCACTGTATTGAGTAAAATATCCAGAGAATACCGAGGTCTGTATGACAACATCTGAACATGGTTCCATTGAGTCCCTGCCGTATTCTAAAAAAATTGCCTATGCGCTGGGACAGCTTGGCTGGTCGCTTGCTTCCTACGGAGCTGCCAATTACCTCAACTACTTTTATCTTCCTCCCAAAGAGTCGGGCTCTGTCATTTTCCCCAGGATGATTCAGCAGGGCTATGTCGTTGGATTTTTAACCCTCATCGGGCTGATACTCTGGTTTGGCAGAGCTTTTGACGCCGTCACCGACCCCCTGGTCGCCTGGCTTTCCGACAAGTCGAAAATGAAACTTGGAAGGCGGCGCTCCTTTCTCGCCATGTCTGTTGTCCCCTTCTCCCTCATGTCATTCCTGGTTTTCTTTTCACCGGGCGGAGCAGGCGACAGTGCAAACATCGTCCTGAACGGAATCTGGCTTTTCGCAACCGTCACCATGCTCTATTGGTTCATGACCATGTACGTTACCCCATTCTTCGCCTGGATGTCTGAACTCGGCCATACCCCGAATGAAAGGCTCCAGCTTTCAACCATGATTTCCATCACCTGGGCGCTGGGCGCTGTCATAGGCTCGCAGGCTCCGCTTTTCCAATCCATACTGCAAGCGCGCGGGTATTCCGCACTGACATCGTTCCGGCTTGTCATGGGGGCTTTTTCAGTGATTTCCTTGATTCTGATGCTCCTTCCCGTCATTTTTATCGATGAAAAGCGCTATTCGAGCACACAGGCCAGCGACGACAGCATGTTTGTTTCCATGAAAGATGTTCTGAAGGACAGGAATTTTCTGGTTTTCACCTTTTCGGACTTTGCCTATTGGGTGAGTTTGTATTTTATCAATAATGGACTGCTCTATTATGTGACCGTTCTTCTCGGGCTTCCCAAGGAAGTCTATTCGAACCTCTTCATAATTATGTTCCTTTTGAGTTTTGTTTTTTACATCCCAGTCAATCTGGTCGCCAAAAAAACTGGAAAGCGCAAGCTTCTGATTATCGCGTTCATCATTTTCAGCCTGGTCTTTGTCTGGTGTTCGCTCTTTGGGACCCTGCCGATTCCCGCCATGGCGCAGGCGCTGATTGCTGCTATTGGCGCGGCATTGCCGCTGGCGATTTTCGGAATCCTGCCCAACGCGATGATTGCGGACATGGCTGAAGCCCATGCCAGGACGACGGGCTCCTATCGTGCAGGCATCTATTTCGGGTTCAGGACCTTCATGTCGAAAATGGGGCAGTCAGTCGGCGCTTTGCTGCTTCCATCACTCGTCATGATCGGCGCATCGCAGGTTAATCAGGATATTGTCGGCGCTCAGGGTGTGAGAATAACTACCTTTTTCGCCTTTGGCTTCTGCGTGCTGGGATTCATCCTCCTGCTCAAATACAGTGAAAAAAAGGTGCTCACGGATCTTGGAGAAGAGAAGCAAGCCAAGGAAAAGCCTGAACTCCGCATCTGAGGCGGTAAGGCAGGGAGGCTATCATGATCCAATCCATCTGTGTCTTCTGCGGCTCGTCTTTTGGCCGGAATCCGCGCTTCAGTGATGAAGCGCGGGCTCTTGGCACACTCATCGGACAACAAGGCTTGACGCTGGTCTATGGCGGCGGGAATGTCGGCCTCATGGGTCTGCTGGCAGAAGCAGCCATGAAGGAAGGCGGCAAGGTTATCGGTATAATTCCGGTAAAGCTTTTTGAAATGGTTGAGCAGATGGAACTTTCCGAACTTCTGGTGGTCAAGGACATGCATGAGCGCAAGGCGATGATGCAGGATAAAGCGGACGCGTTTATCGCCTTGCCCGGCGGGATCGGCACCATGGAAGAGCTTTTTGAAGTGTGGGCATGGCGCTACATCGGATACCATACCAAACCGGTGGGACTGCTCAATACCGATGGCTATTATGATACACTTCTTGAATTTCTGCGCACTATGACTCATGAAGGCTTCATGAAAAAGGAAATCCTCGATGACCTCGCGGTAGCTGATAAAGCATCTGGGATCCTCAAGCTGATACTTCAAAAATCGGCAGAAGAACCTGATAAAAATTTGCTGAAACT
>JAJTBL010000152.1 GCA_021286925.1 Spirochaetia bacterium
AAAGATGATACAGAATCGTTCACAAGTCCGGTCTGACTTTGACCGTGTGCTGCTGATTCACACCGCGGACGGCTTCGGTTCGCCTTCGCTTAAGAAAAATACCTACGCGCTCAATGCTAAAGCAGAAAATATGCCGATAAAAGGTTTCAAGTTGTTTTTCAAGTCGGATTTCCCTCTGGCGGGTTTTGATAACCCCCTGATGTCACCGGCTGAAGTTTTAGCGCTCGACCCCGAGCCCGGCCTCATCATCTACCAATAGCGCGCACTCATAAACCGATAGCATTCTATCAACAAACGCCTCATTTATGCCGATAACTGAATAAGCGGTTTTGTCGGTTCATTGTGAGACACTTCCGATTTTTCAGGTTCTTCCTTTGTTTTCCCGGCATTTCCGTGATAGTACTGTATTTGTAATAATAGTCTGCGAGGGGGAGTACCCATGTTCTTGAAAAAACGGCTGGTTTTTATTGCTGTATTGCTTTCAGCCTTGTCTTTATCTGCTTTCGGCTATGACCCGCCTCAAGGCGGATATTTTTTAAATTCGCTGAATAACCCCTGGGATGCGGCGCTTGCGCCGAGCGTGACGGGATCGGGCACACCATCCTCATCCATTCTGAATCCTTCATCACAGGCAGCAAACCAGCTTTATCAGATAGAAACTTCCTATACCGGCATGACGGATTGGGGCGTCGGAACGCAGGGCTGGGGCAGTGCGGCATCGCTGGGATTCAGTATCCCGACAACATACGGAGTCTGGGGCGGCAATGCCCGTTTCCTGACAACCCCTTCAACAATGTCTGAAATGCCGCTTGGCACCTTTGGCTCACTGAGAGCCAGTTTTGCAAAAGAGCTTTCCAGAACTTTGTATGCAGGAAGCGCCGTCGAGCTGGCGATGGGCGGCAACGGGACTTTCGGCTGGGGCTTGGGCGCTGATATCGGCATTACGGCGCTGTTGGGGGACCTTGGGTTTTACAAAGACGCGAAACTGGGCATTTCTTTGCTCAATATGGGGAAAGGCTATCTGACCTCGACACCGCCGGCTGGCGCTTTTGGAAGTGCGGCTTCATCAGCGTATCCTGCGGCATTTACCTTTGGCGCAGGGATACGGGGATCTCTGCTTCAGTCGTATTATTGGAATATAGAAGCGGCGGCGGATCTCTGGGCGCCCGCTTTTCAGGATTTGAATTTCGGGCTGTCGTTCAGGCTTGGATTCAGAGACTATGTATCCCTGAGCGCCGGCTGGTCCGTTGGACTTCGGGATATGCTGACGGGAAGCGGCAGAAGCCTCCTCCCCAGTATTGGCTTAGTGGGAACCATTCCCCTGGGGAAAGGGTTCTCGTTGTTTGGGACGAAGCATCCCGATGCCGCTCTCGGAACGGCGATCGCGGTTCAGCCTCTCTATGATTCACTGTATGCGGCAAGCGCCGGTTTTTCTCTCAGCTTCGGTGTCAAGGATAAAACAGCTCCGAAAGTTACGATTGATCTGCCGGTTCCTTTCCGTGGGGTTGCGTATATCTCTCCCGGTAGCGGAAGCGAAAAGCAGTCCCTGAAAGTTCCCTTGAGCATCAGCGATGAGCGGTATATTGCAGGTTGGAAATGCACCATAGAAGATAAATCGACCGGAACCGTGGTGCGGACCTTTGGAGCTTCCAATGAATTAGCTGAAAAATTCTCACTTTCTTCAGCGGGTATTCGAAAAGCTTTTGGATATGACCGGAGTTCAGTGCCGGTGCCAGAAGCTATTATCTGGGATGGATACAATGACGCGGGCAAAAAGGTAGAAGACGGCGCGTATACGATGAGCTTCATTGCATGGGACGATAACGGCAATACAAACCTGGATTATCAGAGCTGCATGACGATTGTTGTTGATTCGGAAAAGCCAAAGGCCATGATCCGTCCGATGGAACAGAATCTCATGTTCAGCCCTGATGGCGACGACAGCCGAGATACGCTGTCGTTCAGGAATACCGGCTCGGTAGAGAACAGCTGGACGATAGAAATATCGGATAGCGCGGGAAATGTGGTTAAAACCCAGCGTTTCAATGAGCGAAGCGCGCCGAGAGATTATGCATGGGATGGTTATGCGGATGACGGAAAATTGGTTAAAGATGGAAGCTATATCGTTACTCTGAAAACAAAGGATGAAGCTGGGAATTCGGCCGAAAGCCGTGTCGGTGAGATTATAGTCGACACTTCACGGCCCGGTGTCTCCATAGCGCTCAGCGATACGGTGATGAGTCCCAATGGAGATGGGAATAAAGATTCTCTCATCATTACACCTGAAATTGATTCGATTAAAAATCTGAAAAAATGGCGGGTTTTTGTACTGGATCAGGACAAAAAAGAAATATGGGCGGTCAGCGGCAACGAGTTGGATCCGCCTGCGGCAAGCTATGTTTTCCGCGGAACTGACACTGCAAATGCAGTTTTGCCTGATGGCATCTATGAGGCGGGCATCAATCTTGAATATCAGAATGGATACATGCCTGAGCGGTTCACACCAGCCTTCCTGGTCGACAGGACCCCTCCGTCAGCCTCAATCGCTCTCGGCGATGAAAATACAATTTTCAGTCCTGACAATGACGGGCGGCGTGACAGTTTCAGGTTCAGTTTCCAGTCTACCGAGGAAGACTCCTGGAACCTTATCATCCGCGACGCAAACCGGAACGAAAAGGTTGTCCGGCAATATCAGCAGTATCTTCCAACCTCGCTGGTTTGGGATGGTAAGGACGATCAAGGGCGAATTGTTCCTGATGGTGATTATGAAGTGTATGTCTTTGCCGTGGACAAGGCTGGCAACAGTTTCAGTACCGTTTCCGGGAAGGTGACTGTTGATACAGCGAGACCCGTGGTAGAGCTGATTCAGGACAGAGAAGCTTTCAGCCCCAATGGAGATGGCTCCGCTGATACTGTCGTGTTGCGGCCCCGCATCAGCTCTGGTCAGGGGATGACAGCCTGGAAATTGATCATATCGAATGAAGCGAACGCATCTGAAAGCATGCGCGCGGAAGGCAGCGGGTATGAAACGATGCCGGCGATTTTCATATTCGATGGAAAGGATTCATCAGGCAGGACTCTGCCGGAAGGCATATACAAGGCGGAACTTTCTGTTTCTTATATCAACGGATTTGAAGCTGATGTCGAAAGCAAGCCGATACTGCTGGATGTGACATATCCTGCGGCAGATGTTTCTATTTCCCGAAAAGTTTTCAACCCAGCTGGTTCTGGCGAACAGACCACTGTGACCATACGGCAGAGCAGTACCGCGGAAGATCTGTGGAGCGCTTCAATACGGGATAGCAAGGGGAATCCAGTCAGAAACTGGGAAGTGAGCGGAAAGCTTGCCGATATTATCTGGGATGGAAAGGGAAATTCAGGATTGCCCGTATCTGATGGTACCTATACCTATCATGTTGCTGCTAAGGACAAGGCAGGCAATGCCTTTGAACTGAAACCGATTGAAATTTCGATTGATACAATAAAGAAAGAAGCTTACCTGCGTCCTTCGATGCAGGCTTTCAGCCCGAATAACGATGGTGTGCGGGATGTTCTTGTGCTTTCTCCAGAGGCTGCCGTGTCAGAGCGGTCCAGCGGATGGACAGTCTGGATAAGCCCTCAATACCAGAAAGACGCGAGAATAAAAACCTGGAAGGGCAGCGGCGCTCTACCATCCAAACTGGAATGGAACGGCATGTCTGATGCCGCGGCCGATGTCCCTGATGGGCAGTATATCGCCTATCTGATGATTGAATACCCCAACGGCGACAAACTCGAAACGTCCACTTCGGCAATCCTGGTGGACAGGGTGGCTCCTCGCGCGTCGGTGAAAGCTTCAGCCTCGTTGTTCTCGCCGAACGGCGATGGCATTTTGGATACAGTAACTATAAGCCAGGAATCGTATACCCAGGATTTCTGGACAGGAACCATCAGAACCATGCAAGGCGAAATCCTGCGCCAATGGACCTGGGATACCAGCGCGGCCAGCTTTGTATGGGATGGCACCGATGGATCTGGAGCTTTGCTGGCTGATGGTCAGTACTATTATGAATTGGTGAGCATTGATCAGGCTGGAAACAGCTATACTTCCGGCCAGATCCTCATTTCGATTGAGACCGAGAAAAAAGCGGTCAGGCTCGAAGTGGATCAGCGCGCATTCAGCCCGAACAATGATGGGATTAAGGATGAATTGACGCTTGCGGCAACTGCCAAATCTCCAGAAAAAGTCAAATCCTGGGAGTTGGTGATTGTTGCGCAGGAAGGGGAACTGGCACTCAACGCAGTCAGAACCTGGAAAGGCGAGGGGCAGCTGCCGGTGAAATTCATTTGGCGCGGTGAACTCGATGCCGGTATTGCGGCACCTGAAGGGAGATATGCTGCCAATTTGACTGTAAACTATCAGAATGGCGATATTGTTGAGGCCTCGGCACCGACCTTCCTTTTAGACCGGATCGCGCCGAAGGCAAAAGTTGCGGTATCCAGAACAATCATCTCTCCGAATGGCGACGGACGTTCGGATTCTGTGGAAATTCAGCAATCTTCCGAGCCAGGCGACGACTGGACTGGGACTATCACGGACGCAGCTGGAAGAGTCGTGCGAAGCTATACGTGGCAAAACGAGGTCAGGAACTTTACCTGGGATGGGAAGGATCAAAGCGGTCTGCTGGTCAGGGATGGAATCTATCAGTATAAGCTCGAATCAGCGGACAGCGCGGGCAACAAGACTGTACCCGCTCCAATTTCCATTGAAGTGGAAACCGTGCAAAAACAGGTGCGCCTGGACGTAAGCACGACAGCTTTCAGCCCGAATGACGATGGGGTCAAGGATACCGTAACGTTCGGTATACAAGCGTCATATCCCGACCGAATTACCTCATTCAAGCTCGAAATTTTCCCTGCAGGAAATACTCGTGATCAGCTTGCCGTCATGGCATGGAGCGGCACCCGTTCAATCCAGACACAGTATGTTTGGGACGGGCGAAGCAGTTCAAGCTTGAAAGTGCCGGATGGCTTGTATCGGGCAC
>JAJTBL010000153.1 GCA_021286925.1 Spirochaetia bacterium
GAAGATTTGCACGCCGACCTCTGCAGGCGTTCGCTGTTTCCTGACACCGCCTATGGATTGGACTCGGGCGGCGACCCCGCGGTAATCCCCACCCTCACCTACGAGCAGTTCAAGAAATTCTACCAGACCTATTACCATCCATCCAACTCATTCATTTTTTTCTATGGCGATGATGATCCCGAAGAACGGCTTGCCCTCCTCGACGAGTGGCTTGCTCCCTATGCGGCACAAAAAATAGAATCACTGCCCGGCATTCAGAAACCCTTTACTGCGCCGGTTTCACTGGCTGTTCCATTCTCATCGGAAGAAAACAAGGCATATACGGCGATAAACTGGGCTTTGCGCGAACACGGCGACCAGGAATTCAACCTGGCAGTCGGCATCCTTTCCCATATTCTGACAGGCACCCCGGCATCTCCGCTGAGAAAAGCCCTTATCGAGTCCGGCCTCGGCGAAGACCTCGCAGGATTCGGGCTCGAGGACGGCCTGCGGGTCAGCGCGTATTCCGTTGGACTCAAAGGTGTCGCCCCGGAACGAGTCGGCGACGTGGAAAAGCTGATTCGCACAACGCTGGAAAACCTCGTTGCCCAGGGAATCGATCCGGACACCATCGAAGCCTCAGTCAACACCATCGAATTCGCTCTTCGCGAAAAAAACACTGGCCGCTTTCCCAAAGGGCTCGCGGTAATGCTGGAAGCCCTCGGGGAGTGGCTGTATGACCATAACCCCATCGACGCGCTTATCTTCGAGCCAAGCCTATCAGCCATCAAGGCGCGGCTTGCCAGCAAGGAACGATACTTCGAAAATCTGATCCAAACCCTATTTATCGACAACAAGCATGCATCGGTTGTCACGCTCCTTCCTGATGCTGAAATCGAAGCGCGGCGCAGCGCGGAAGAAGCAAAAAAGATGGCGGAAATCAAAGCACAGCTTTCCGAACTCGACATTGCGAACATCAAGCAGGAGGCTGAGCACCTGAAAAAGCTCCAGCAAACCCCGGACTCGCCGGAAGCGCTCAGCACTATTCCGTCTCTCGCGTTGAGCGATATCCCAACGCAGGCGCCGCGCATTCCGCTGGAAATTTTCGAAAACGGCGGCCAGACAACCCTCTTCCACGATTTGCCGACCAGCGGCATTCTCTACCTCGACCTCGCCTTCCCCTTCAGCCATATCGAATCCAGGCTCCTGCCGTACTTGAGTATATTCGGACGGGCTCTGTTGGAAATGGGCACCGATACGGAAGATTATGTCACGCTGAGCCAGGAAATCGGCAAGCATACCGGCGGTATCGGGGCGTCAGCTTTTGCCGCGACGCGGTACGGCAGCGCTGAAGCGGTTTCTGCCTTCATAGTGCGCGGCAAGACGCTCCTTGAAAACTCGGAAAAGTTCTTCAGCCTCCTCGAAAAAATCCTGCTCAAGTCCAATTTTTCCAACCGAGAACGATTCAGACAGATTGTGCTGGAAGAAAAGGCACAGGCTGAAGCCTCAGTCATTCCCTCCGGTCACCGGCTCATCGGTCTCAGGCTGAAATCGAAGCTGACCCGGGCAGACTGGATCTCCGAGCGAATCAACGGGCTTGAAAATATTTTCTTCCTGCGCAGGCTAGCGGAGCGGATCGAACATGAATGGGAAGCGGTTGAGCAAGATTTGCGGGCTTTGCGCGATAATATTATCGCCCAGAATGGTCTCATCGTGAACGTGACCGTGGACCATGAAAATTACCGCTCCCTTAAAACTTCGGTTGAGGATTTTGTCAGCCATCTTCCTCAGCGAGCGGCTAAGAACGAGGCGGGCATTGCATCCGTCGCGGTCCAGGCCGAGCTTGAAGTTTCGGCACACCAACCCGGCAGAGCCGAAGCTTTGACCGCCCCGACCCAGGTCAATTTTGTCGGCAAGGCCTTCCCGCTCGGCACCGCTGGCGCACGGCTGCCCGCTTCCTTCCAGGTTGTCAAAAAATATCTGGACACAACCTTCCTCTGGGAAAAGGTCCGGGTTCAAGGCGGGGCTTACGGCGGATTTTCCGTTCTGGATATGAACGCCGGTATCATGCTGTTCCTTTCCTATCGTGATCCGAACCTTGTTGATACGCTCGCCATTTACGACCAGGCAGCTGAATTCTTGTCCGGTTTGGAAATTTCCCAGGAAGAATTGACAAAGTCCATCATCGGTACAATCGGCGATGTAGACAGCTATCAGCTCCCGGACGCCAAGGGCTTTACCTCGATGATGCACTACCTGACCGGCTATTCCCAGGATATCAAGCAGAAAACACGGGATGAAATTCTAGCAACAGGGGCTCATGATTTTGTAAAGCTTGCCGATGCCTTGAGGCAAGCACGGCCTCAAGCCCTCGAAGCGATGCTGACATCCAAATCCACGCTCGACACGCTGGATTCAAGCCAGAAGGCACGGCTGGAAATTTCTCCGCTTTTCTGATATCGATGAGGGAATGCAAGATTGAACGCAGGGAGCAAGCATGAAGCGCGGCGATGTTATCTGGGGCGGCGTATTCACAGCAATAACCGCCTTTCTCGTTATTCCGGAAACCCGGCATCTTTTTGAGGCCGCCACACGGTCGCATCCCTATATCATGGGCTTTGTAAAATTCGCCATCATGGCATCCATGGGCGAACTTCTGACCATGCGCATGCTCCAGAAACAATGGAAAAAGCCTGCGGGATTTGCCGCCAAAGCCATTGTCTGGGGCATCATCGGCATGGTCATTGTGGCGATGTTCGCGCTTTATTCCGATGGAGTCGCGGGGCTGCTCAGACGGGGCCTGCTGTATGCAGGTCAGGGGAAGATTGCAGCGTTTCTCACCGCCTTGTTCACCAGCGCCATCATGAACGGCACTTTCGGCATCGTGCTGATGCTGTCGCACAAAATCAGCGACACCTATATCGATCTGCGAACCGCCCGGGAAAAGCCCAATTTCCAGATGACCCTCAAGGCTGTCGACTGGCCCGCATTTTTCAGCTTTGTCATCGGCAAGACCATCCCTTTGTTCTGGATTCCCGCCCACACAATCACCTTTTTGCTTCCCGCGGAATACCGGGTTTTGGCAGCGGCTTATCTCTCTGTGGCGCTGGGAATGATTCTTGCGTACGCAAAACTGCGCAATCAGCAAAAGCAGTAAAAGGCCAGTTGGGGCGGTTTTCCTCCCCCAATCGTCTAAATCTTTGCAATAAAAAGAAAAAAATCGTTGTCAGCACTTGCAAATGACTGGCTGGGTGTCTTACATTTACAGTAATAGGAGTGTTGCAATGAAAAAAAGTAAATTATTCATCGTTGTCAGTGCTATTTTTGTTTCTCTGTTCTTCATCGCATCGTGCAGCGTCGGCACCGTAAGTCCAACAAACGAAGCGCAGCATAACGCGGATGTGGAAGCCCGCCCCGTCAATCTGACACCAAGTGAAGCGCTGGAACTTGACACCTCGGTACCTGTACAAGCTATTTCGCCGAAAGCGATCAGCACCTCAATGGCCAAAGTCATCATTCTCATGTACCACAACATCAGCAGTGACATTGTCCCTGGGGATTATGATCGCGACATCGCTGACTTCGAGAATGACCTCATCTACCTGAAAAACAACAATATCAAGATTATCAGCCTTGAAGACATTCTTAAAATTCAATCAGGTCAGCTGGTGCCCCCGGAAGGTCAGCGCATGGCAGCCATCACGTTTGATGATGGTTTCATTTCCATGTACACCAAAGCATTCCCGATACTCAAAAAGTATAACACCCCCGCCACATTCTTTGTCATAACCTCATTTGTCGGAAGCCCTGGCTTCCTTACCTGGAATCAGATTAAGACCATGAGCGACTATAAAGTTGGCAAAGGAAAGAATGCGGTTCAATTGTTTGACTTTGGCTCACATACCGTTGATCATCAGAGTCTGGCCTATGACGAAACTCGATGGCCCAACAAGAACGATTACATCGTCTTCCTGAACATGGAACTCAACCAGTCCAGAAAGGCGATCCAGGAAAAAATCAAACAACCGAAAATCTTCCTCGCACTTCCGTATGGCGCTGGAGCCTTTGAACCGGAAGTCAAAAACGCCGCGATTCGGACTGGGTACAGCGGCATCAGAACATCCGAATATGGTTCTGCATTTGCCGCTTTCAATGCCTATAACACCGACTGGAATTACCGGCTCCCAAGCAGACCGGTCTATGGCTCAACCGATATTTCGATAATTCCTCCCTATTTCGATTGGGAATGGCTCTACTGAAATATTGGCCGAATAAAAAAGCCGCCGGGCATTGCGCTCCGGCGGCTTTTTTTTCTGATTGAGGTTGTTCGCTCAAACCTTTGTTTTCCGGGTGCTCACATCGAACACAACCGCTGTGACCAGAACGATTCCCCTGATGATATACTGTAGAGAAATATCAGTACCCAGCAAGTTCATGCCATTCATGAGCGACATATAGACGAGCGCTCCAATCAAGGAGCCGGTCACCTTTCCGACACCGCCAGCCGCGGATACACCGCCGATATAGGCCGCAGCGATCGCGTCCAGCTCAAACAGGGTTCCCGCCTGCGGTGTTGCAGACTGCAGCCGCGAAGTAAAGAGGATGCCGGAGAGTGCGGTCAGAAAGCCCATGGAACCGAAGACCATCATGGTGATTTTCTGGACATTGATGCCCGAGAGCGAGGCCGCTTCCGGGTTTCCGCCGACCGCATAGATATGCCGTCCAAGAACCGTCTGCTGGGTTATAAAATCATAGGCAAAGACAACAATCAGCATGATCACGACCGTCCATGACATGCCGTTGTAGCCAGCCAGAATCCAGGTGATGAAGCCAAGAATCGCGGCCATGAAAACCAATTTCATGATGAACATATCGGTCGGGAGGACATCAAAGCCATATTCCATCTTGCTCTTTCTATTTCGGATTTGCCCCGCGATAAACCAGACAATCGCGAGCGCACCGAGAATGAGGGTCAGCTTGTGCACACCTGGCAAAAATGTTTCGCTC
>JAJTBL010000154.1 GCA_021286925.1 Spirochaetia bacterium
CTTTTCGAATATCGGAGGGCACGGAAAAAACATCGCCGATAAAGTTCAGAAATTCATGCGCCTTGAGGCGGTTGAACAATTCAGGATTGTCGTTCACCAGGCCGATATGCTGTTTGGCTTCCAGCGGAGCGTCAGCCATGGATATGCCGTCGATGGAGACTGAGCCTTCATCCAGCCGGAGCGCACCGCTCAAGGCCTTAATGGTTGTCGTCTTGCCGGCGCCGTTCGGCCCCAGAAAGCCAAAGATGACACCATTGGGAATTGTCAGGCTCAGTGAGTCCACCGCCTTGACCGTGCTTTTCCCATAGGTTTTGGAAATGTTTTTGAGTTCGATCATGAATTACCTCTCCGCGGCTATGCTGAAGTTCATTGTTCAAAATGATAGTCCTTTCCTTGCTTTCCGGCAATCCATGAAATAAAAATAGCACCTTTTCAGGTTTGGAAAGTCGGAGCATAATGACAGTGATGGCAACAGTACCAATCAATACCGACTCCGGTCCCAGCGTTGTACTAGAACTCCTCTATCGGCTCAAGGTTCGCGACGCCATGTCCGGCTCGGTTGTAACCGGCAGTGCGGACATGACGCTGCGGGAAATCCAGCTTTTGATGAAGAAGCATGCGATCACCGGCGTTCCGATTGTGGAACAGGGAAGGCTTCTAGGCCTTGTTTCAATCGGGGATATCATTCAGGCGCTAGATGAGGGAACCATCAATCAGTTGGTGCGCGAAAGAATGAACACTTCAGTCATTTCGCTGGATGAGGATATGCCGCTTTCATTCGCGGTAACGTATTTCGAGCGCTATAATTATGGCCGATTCCCCGTGCTGGGTCCCGGCGGAAGCCTTGTCGGCATCATCACTGCTTCCGACATTGTGCGGAGGCTGCTGGTCGCAATGAACGAAGAAATCAGCAAGCTCGAAAAACGGATCAGTACACAAAACCAGGACAATGCTCCCGATGTGCCGACGGTCATGGAAATGAGTTTTGCGATTGCACCGCTCGATTTTGCCAAAGCGGGCCTGGCCAGCACAAAGTTTAAAAAGGCGCTGACTGAACGGGGCTGTCCGCCCGAGCTGGCGCGGCGCGCTGCCATCATCTCTTACGAGCTCGAATTGAATCAGGTCATTCATTCCGTCGGCGGTGTCATGCGGCTGAAGATGATGGATTCGATTATTGAGATAACGGCGCAGGATGAGGGGCCGGGCATCCCTGACCTCGAAAAAGCCATGCAGGAAGGATATTCGACAGCCAATGAATGGATTCGCTCGCTTGGTTTTGGCGCCGGTATGGGACTGCCGAATGCCAAACGTGTCGCGGATCGCTTTACCATAACTTCCAAAGTTGGGAAGGGGACAACCGTAACAGCCATTCTTATTTGCTCGCCAGGGAGGAATTGATGAGAATTCGGGAGTTGATACAACTCGTCAGTGCTGAAGTTGCACAAGGTGTTTATGAAGATGTCGAAATAGCGGGCGGCTATACCTCGGATCTTCTGTCCGATGTCATGGGACACGCGAAAGCCAAGGAAGTTTTAATCACCATTCAGGCGCACCGGAATACCGTCGCAGTTGCGGGGCTTGTCGGGATGCCGGCGATCGTCATCTGCAATGCCCGCCCGATTCCGGAAGAGATGATTTCCGCCGCCCGTGAAGAGAATATTGCTATTCTCCGGACGGAGCTGTCGCAATATGAGGTTTCCGGGCTTCTTTGGTCAGCCCTGTCCGCGGAAAAAAGCGCGTAAACAAGCTTCATGACACTCAATGCGGATCTCCACAACCATTCCTGCTTCAGCCCCTGCGGCGATCTTGCCATGTCGCCCTCCCTCATTTCGCGCACAGCGAGGGAGCGCGGGCTGGGGCTTGTCGCGCTGACCGATCACAACGGTGCTTTCAATACCCTCGCCTTTGCCGTGACATCAGCCCGCGATGGGATTCTGCCGCTTTTCGGCATGGAACTGGAAACCCTCGAAGAAGTCCACCTCCTCGCAATTTTTGCAGCTCCTGGGGAAGCGCTAGAGTTTGGACAGCTCATGTACAGCCATCTTCCAAAAATGCCTTTGGACGCGATCCGTTTCGGCGATGAAGCAGTTGTCGATGCTGATGAACAGGTGCTGGGTTTGCACGAAATCTGGTTTGGTGCTTCACTCGACCTATCTCTTGATGACGCGGCCATGCTGGCACAGCAGAGCGGAGCGCTGGTTATCCCAGCCCATGTGGACAGGCCGGTCAATTCAATCTCGAGCCAGCTGGGATTCTTGCCTGCGGGGCCTTTCGATGCCGTGGAAGCAATCAGACCAGTCGGGACCGCGCTGAGCGGCGGTCTGCCGGTCATCACTGGCTCGGATGCCCATTTTCCGGAACACATCGGCAGGCGGGCTTTCCGCATGGAACTGCCCGACAGCCGTGTGCGTGCGCTTCAATCGAGCCTGGAAGCTTTTTATGCAAAATCCTGGCGCTTCGAGCCTGCGCTGGAAACCCTGGATTACGAGCGGTTCATCAAAAGCAGTGTTTGCCGGGAATATCCCGGGGAAGAAGCTCATGCCCTGTTGGAGGCGGTTCGCCGTGAAGGGCTTCCCGGCGCTCTTGCCTTTCCCTTCAGTTAATCCACCTGACCGAAAGCACAATCGGTTTCTCAAGAACGAGCAAATCGAAGAGCGAAATTTTCGCCTTGAATGTCTGACCCGCGGCGGTGCCGCCAGTTGCGGAGACAATGGTTTTCGGTGCCGTCAGATTCACTTCAAGCGCGCAGGCGTCAAAGGCAGGCATCGCTTTTTTCCCGATGATCACATTTTCGAGGTTCATCCGGTATTCAGTCGCGGTAATGCTGTGTTCTTCGAGGGCCGGAGGGCTCAGGCTGTCCACTAGACGTGCATCGATGCCGGGAAATAGCGCGAATGCCTGGGCGGCATTGGTTTTGTCAATGGTGATTGCAAGCTCCCGCAAGGTGCCTTGTGCCTGGGTTCCGGGCACGGTTTCAAATCGAATCATACCCGGCGGCGTCAGACTCGTATCCCTAGCCAGCTCCTCAAGATTCGGCACCCAGAGCACTGCGGTCATTGCATCTTTGGAGGGCGATGATGCGTCAACAAGCAGAAGCGTTTTACGGGTGCTGAATTCATTCCGAATTTTGGCGACATCGAAAAGCGGTGCTGAGGCGCTGATGTTTCCGATCTGCCGGATTCTGGTGCTCAGGGCTTCCGGGATATCCATTTTTACCGCCAGACGGGCAGAGTAATCGCTCCTGACCGCCATTTCGACCTTTCCCGAGCAGGATAAAAATGCGAGCATCGCAAGCATGGCGAGCAGAACGAGTACGTTTGTCCGCGGTGCATTTCCAGATACACTCGCGCGTATGATGTCGTTCGATGGTGCATGTCGCATGGGATAACCTCCAGAAGCCTTTATTTTTTTGTATAGACGGGGACTGGCCGTGAACTCTGCCTGAGCAGGACTTCGCCAATTCGATCCAGCGTCGCCTGCTGTTCCAGGCTGAGACGCCGATAGGTTGAATGGCTGACAAGAATTTCCTGATGCATTTCGCGGCACAGCGAATCGAGGCGCGCGGCGACCGCGATCGTATCGCCGAAGACAGTCTTTTTCTGCTCGCCCGGAGGACCGAGGGTGGCTGCCACGACACTGCCGGTGTGGACACCGATTGAAATCCGCACTTCATTCGGCAGAGCCAGCTCCGCAAGGTCTTCTTTCAAGCCTGAAAATTTATCCATAAAGTCATACACAGCCTGAAGCGCACGGTCCGCCTGGTTGGTCTCATCGACCAGACCGAACAGTACAATAACGGAATCGCTGCCGGTTGAGATGATTCTGCCGCCCAGCGGGCTTGCGGCATGCGTCCACAAAGCGTAATAACGGTTCAGAAAATCAGCGGCTTTCTGGGCTCCGAGCATTTCAGACAGCGAAGAAAAGCTGATAATGTCGGAAGAAACCGCTGAAACAATCAGTCTTACAGGGCCGCTTTCTCTCCTGATGTCCTGGCCGAAGGTGCTCTCTTCTGGAGTGACCAGCTCCGGACCGGGAGCTTTTTGTGCCAGCATGGCATCGAGGCGGGCGTGGAGGCTGATTGAACGCATCCGGGATGCCAGCAGCATCGTATCGAAACTGATAATTCCCAGCAGGGCAAAAAGGTGCTGCGGCGAGGTGATGAAGGTCTGCAATCCCTTGGTAAAGCTCCCAATCTGAAGCGAGGTTCTGAAAACCTCAAGGCTTATCTCTCCCATCTCGTACGCTTTCTGCAGGTTTATCCGAAGATCGAGATAATAATAGAAGGCAAAAAAGATGACCGCCGAGCCGAGCGAAAGGGCGGCTTCCGCGATCCGCTTGATGAATCCCTGCGGAAAAGACAGCGAAACAGCCTGGAAAAAACCGATATAGATAGCCGCTGCCCAAAGCAGGAGGCTGGTTGTTTCCGTAAAAGCGTAGCTGCTGGTGGCTGCCCGCAGAATCGAATATCCAAGCGGCGTGATGAGTGAAAACAGGAATCGAAGCAGTGGGAGGTGCCCCTGGCTGACCAGGAGCATGATCTGGGCAATCATGAAAAACACGATGATGAGCGAGGATGTAATACCCATGGAGAGAGAGCCGGATGTCAGAAAAATGATAACCACAAACAGCACGACAAGCTGACTGCTGTAGTAATAGGCTTCTTCGCTGAACCGCCGCAATCTGGTTTTCATCAGTTCCATTGTAAACGGACTTGGCGTGTTGGGAAATACCCTGCATGCGATACCCTGAATACCTTGTATGCCCCCGGCCGAAATCAGGCACGGTATTTGGTAAATTTGTCTTGACTATGATTACGCAGGGTGTACAATAGACAAGCCAATATTTGGTTCTTATTTTCAAAGGAGGTTCTATGAAAAAGCTCGCGAAGCTCACCGCCATTCTTCTGGCGCTGACCTTCATCTTGGCCGGAGCGGATGTGTTTGCCCAGACCAAGGCAAAATTCCAT
>JAJTBL010000155.1 GCA_021286925.1 Spirochaetia bacterium
CGGCAGGTTCGGCTTTCCTGATGTCGAATATTTCTATCTGCGGCTTTTCTTCGCCGTTCCATCGGTTCATGGAAATTTTAAAGACGATGTCGACTTTGTCCTTGCGGGCAAAGGAGAAATCGCGCTCGAGCCGTTCGGCGCCGTCCCAGAGGAGGGCAGGCCATTTGAAGGCGCCAAAATCAAGGGTGAGTTTCAGGTGGTTTTTGGCGCTTTTCCCGACGATCTGGGCATCGACCATGGGAACTGCCCGGGAAAGGAATCTGATAGGCTGGTTTTCTTCGCCGAAGGGCTCGAATCGGGAAAATATTGCATAGATACTGGGTTTCAGATATTCGTGGGGGAGTTCGGCATCGATGACGAGGGTTTCCTCGGCGGTGGATAATTCAGCCTTCATGATGAAATCCGACGCCTGGGCGACAAAAGCGTCCCAATTCGACTGGATCATGGAAAAACCAGCCGCCGCGTCATGGCCGCCGAAATCGAGGAAGAGGTCACTGCAGGAGTTGAGCATCTCCGATATTTTCAAGCTGTTCGCGTTGCGGATGGAGCCGACGATTTCGCCGTTTTCCTTGAACGCCGCGACAATTGCAGGCACTTTGAAGGTGCCGACCAGGCGTGAGGCCAGCAGTCCGGTGATACCTGCCTTGATGAAGGCTGAGCCGACCAGCACAAATTTCTGCGCATTCTTTTCAAAGCTTTCTTTGGCCAGCGGGTACAGGGCTTCCCAGACATCGGTTCCCAGTTTTTTTCTGTCGGCATTTGCGGCGGCGATATTTTCGACCGCCTGCGCACGCGTTTCCGGGTTGTCATCCATGAGGAGCTGGAGTGCGATTTCGGGTTTTCCCATTCGCCCCGCCGCGTTGAGCAGGGGGGTAATCTGCCAGGCGATTTCAGTCGCTGTCAGGCTTTGGGTGATTTTGAGCTTTTTCAGGATTTCCTGAATGCCTTTGCGCGGCTGACGGTTAAGGGCAGTCAGGCCTTGCTTGACGATGATGCGGTTTTCGTCTCTGAGCGGCATCATGTCGGCGATGGTGCCGAGCGCTGCTAACTGGAGCCGCGAGAGGTGGCTTTCATCATACAGTCCGATTTTCGCGATGCTGAATTTCCAGACAAAGTTGAGAAGGAGGTCAATAGGTTGTCCGCCTTCAGGCAGGTATCGAGCGAGATTTGCGGCTGTTCCGGCTTCTTCGAGCGTGATATCGGGGCTCAGTGTGTGGGCGAGGGCGGTTTCACGGCGAATATCGAGGAATTCGATATCGATGGAGGGGCCGAAGAGCTGGTGTATCGCGGCGGCTTGCGTGTTTTTGTCCCAGGTGAGGATTATCCTTCCCTGGAGGAATCGGGAAAGCTTTTCCAGAATGCGGGCGTTCGCGGGGCTCCCAGGTCTGGCCTTTTCATAAAAATCTGCGGTTGGGACGAGGTTGTGGAGCTTTTTTGCCTGCAGAATAAAGGTTGGTTCGCTGTCCGCCTCTTGCGTTTCCGAGATGTGCAGGATGGCGAGTGGTTGTTTGTAGAGTTCCGTCATGCCGAATTTAACAGCTGTCGCGAGTTTCCAGGCGACTCCCGCGCCGGCGAGGTCTCTGAATGGATAGCCGCAGCCTTCTATTTTGGGATCGATGACGGCCAGGGCGGCGGGCGGCTTGTCAGCCTGCAGTTTGTGGTGGTCACAGACAATGACATCGATGCCGAGTTCCGCGGCGTGCCGGACTTCTTCGTGATTCGATATGCCGCAGTCGACGGTGATGATCAGGGTGCCGCCGATGGCGGAGAAATCGTCGACAGCTTGTTTGCTGAGTCCGTAGGGTTCTTCGCCCTGGGGAACCCGGAAATGCAGTTCTTCGAGGCCGGCGTCTTTGAGGGCTTCGTAGAGGAGCGTTGTTGCAGTAACTCCGTCAGTGTCCGAGTCGCCGAAAATGATCACTTTTTCCTTTTCCTCGAGCGCCATCTGGATGCGGTCGACAGCGTCCTCCATGGCTTCGAAATAAAAAGGGTTGTGCAGGAGGTCTGTGCCGTCTTCAAGAAAGTATCTGACCTGAGCCGGCGCCGTGATCTTTCTTCGCTCCAGAATGGAAGCGGTGATGAGGTCGATGCCATATCGTTGTGCCGCGGCTTTGACGCTGGCCTGGTTGATTTCCGGTTTTACCCATTTCATGAGGCGGTAATTTCCTCCAGAATCAGCGATGCGGGGCCTGAGCCGGGTTTTCCAGTCTGCCGGCCCAGGGAGGTTTCGATTTTTACGCTGGATCTGGCAAGTTCCATCGCAGGAATGAGGGATTCATCGTCCTTGCTGTAGACCATGGCGATTCTTTCGCCTTTCTTGACCATGTCGCCAGCTTTTTTTTCAAAAATGAAGCCCACATCCGGATAGACCGGGTCTTCAGTCGTATTGCGTCCCACTCCCAGATAAACGCCTGCAACGCCAATCTTCCACGCGTCGATAAAGCTTATCCTGCCGTTTTCCGGGGCGGTGAGTTCCTGTGCGTGGGGCGAGCGAAATTTCCCCCGCAATGCGAGCATTTTTTCGACATCGCCGCCCTGCCTCCTGATATTTTTCAGGAAGAGCTCCATGGCCTTGCCTGAAGCGACTGCTTCGGCACAGCGCCGTTCGCCTTCTGCCACCGTATCCGCGATTCCCGACGCGACCAGCATCCAAGCGCCGAGCCGGTAGGTAAGGCTCATCACGTCTTCTGGACCTTTGCCTTCCAAGCAGTCCAGGGATTCTTCGATTTCAAAAAAGTTGCCGACTTTGTTGCCCAGCGGCTGTGACATGTCGGTGATAACCGCGACAACCTTTTTCCCCATGGCGGTTCCCGTACTGACAAGGCTTTGCGCGAGGGCCCGGGCGTCCTCATAGGTTTTCATGAAGGCTCCTGGGCCGGATTTGACGTCGAAAACCAGAGATTCGGCGCCTTCAGCTACTTTTTTTGAAAGTATCGAGGCGGTTATCAGCGGAATGGATTCAACCGTGCCCGTTACATCGCGGAGGGCATACAGTTTTTTGTCGGCGGGCACAACGCGGGATGTCTGGCCTGTCATCGAAAAGCCTTCATGGACAAGACCTTCCCGGAACTGTTCGAGGCTCAAGTTGGTAAAATAACCGGGTATGGATTCCAGTTTGTCGAGGGTGCCGCCGGTGTGGCCGAGCGCCCGTCCAGACATCATCGGCACTCTTGCTCCGCAGGCGGCGACAATCGGCGCAAGCGGAAGGGAAATCTTGTCACCGACGCCCCCGGTGGAATGCTTATCGACAAAGGGCCCCGGAATTCCCGCAAGGTTCATGACATCGCCGGAGTTCAGCATGAGAGAAGTCAGCGCCGCGGTTTCTGCGGCGTTCATGCCTCTGAAGAAAATAGCCATGAGAAGGGCTGAAACCTGATAATCAGGGATGGTTCCCTGCACATAGCCTTCTATGATAAATTGCAGTTCCTCGGCGCTTAAAACCTCGCCTGATCGTTTTTTCATGATGATGTCAACTGTCCGCATTTGCATACCCTCTTATCTATAATACGCATCGAAGTGATTAGTATACTTCAAAATTCGTTAAAATTGAAATACTTTTGGCCGAGCTTCTTGCATGAGGATTTTTCAAAATGCGGATGCAGTTTGAAAGATCAACGGTAATGTGCTCGTGTTTGTCTGCTTGGACTGCGAGCGAAAGCCGGCATCGCCATCATTCAGCCGATCAGCGACAAAAGTGTGCCTTCGGCGGCCTTTTTTGCCAGATAAAAGACGAGGCTGGCAATCTCGTCTGACACGAAGCTTGTTGATGCTGTCTCCAGGGCTGAAAAACCCCGTTCTGACACCTGATTCAGCCAGAAAAGTCCATCGAGCGAAAGGCTGATTCGCTCGTGTTCCCGATATTCGGGCTCATCGAGCTTGGCGGTCACAGCCTGGGAAGCGGGACCTCGTGAAAAGGCAGGTTCAAGGGCCGCTTTTGTGCAGTGCTCGCAGAGAAAGCCGTCATCGGAAGGCGCATAGAGAATTCTGCGAGACTGGCTGCGTTCAGCCAGGGGCAGGCCGCAGATGACACAGTGTTCGGTGTCCGGCTTCAGGCCGATGAGCGAAACACCCTGCCAGAGAAAGGCGGCGAGCGTCAGTTTCGGCGGCGGCGAAGGTTCCTGGTCCATCAGGCGGAGGGCGCTCAGTACTGTTTTCAAAACCGCCGCGTGCTCGCCGCCGCAGCTTTGGGTTCTGACAATGAATTCAGCCATCACGCTGGCTGCCCAGAGACTTTCGTACTGCTGGCGCATGCTCGAAAAAGATTCAGTTATGCTGAAATCGGTGAGCTTGCGATAGTTTTTTGCCCCATCCTGATACAGATAGGCTGTTCCATAGACAAAGGGTGAAGCGGCGGCTCGGAGGGCGCTTTTCCCGCCCCCAAAGACAAAAGCGTCGACAAGCCCGCGAAGCGGCGTCAGCAAGGTTGCAATTCGATCTCCGGACGGGCTTTCCCGGGACCTCAGAATCAGCGCTTCCGTGCTGAAATTCCGCTCATCAGTCATCGATAACCCACCACCTGACGCCCCCCGCATCGCCGCGCCGCATTCGCTCCAAGCGTTCCTGCCGCAAGCGCTCGGCTTCAATTGTTTTGTACCGCCGAGACCATATCCATGCCGAAATGAAGCCGCCGATATGGGCAAGATAGGCGGTGCCGCCCGCTGTGATGCCCGCAAAGACGCCGGAAATCTGGAGGATGAACCAGAAGCCGATCACAATCCAGGCGGAAAGCGCGGTAGGGATAAAATTGAAAAGCAGAACCGTAACCCGGTTGCCGGGGAACAGCACAAGGTACGCCGCCAAAACACCGGAGATCGCCGCGGATGCGCCAACCATGGGCACCTCGGCAACCGCGCCGCCAACCATGACAGCCGCGAAGGTCTGCAGCAGCATGCCCAGTGTCCCTGAAATGAGATACAATGCAAGGTATTTCATTCTGCCGATTCG
>JAJTBL010000156.1 GCA_021286925.1 Spirochaetia bacterium
CAAGGGAAACTTTGCCAGCCTGGAGGTCATAGCCAAGAATCATGCAGTCAACGATATCACCCGGCTTGAGCATATCTTCAGGCTTATGCACTTTCTTGATCCATGAGAATTCGGAGATGTGCGCAAGTCCTTCGATTCCCTCTTCCAGTTCAATGAAAGCGCCATAATCGGTAAGCTTGGTGACTTTACCTTTGACAATTTCATTGACGTGATATTTGTCTTCAAAGGTGAACCAGGGATCCTGGGTAAAGTGCTTGAGCGAAAGGTTGATGCGTTTTTCTTCCGGTTCGAGGCGAATGACTTTCAGCTCGATTTCCTGCCCCTTGCGGACAAAATCCTTCGGACGGGTAACATGGCCCCAGCTCATGTCATTGATGTGCAGAAGCCCGTCGAAGCCGCCTAGGTCAATGAAAGCACCAAAGCTTGTGAAGCTCTTCACGACGCCCTTGACGGTGTCGCCGATCTGAACATTCTGGAAGAATTCATTCCTGCGTTGTTCGATATCTTCTTCCATCCATTTGCGGCGGTTCAGGATGATGTTAATCTTCTTTTCGGAATACAGCCGTTCAAGATAGAATTTTGCTGTCTGGCCAACCAGAACATCGGTCTTTTCAAGCCGCTGGATATCCGCTTTCGAAGAAGGAAGGAATCCTTTTAGGCCATGGCCAAGATCGACTTCATAGCCACCCTTGACTTCTTTTTCGATTAAACCGTCGACCGGTTTGTGTTCTTTAAAGGCAACTGCGATAGATTTCCAGAAAACCTTTTCATCGGCGCGCTTCTTGGAAACAATGACTTCCCCGGAATGTGTCTCTTTTTTGATCAGAATGACCTTGACATCATCACCGACTTTAGGAAGATCATCACCAAATTCAATTATGGGGATCTTTCCCTCGGATTTATAGCCGACATCAACAAATACAAAGTCGCCGTTAATCTGCACGACTTTGCCATCAATCAGATCTCCCTCCTCCAGGCCCTCAAAGCTTTTGAGGTACTGCTCCTGCAATTGTGTCTGGAATTCGTCGCGGGCGGGAGCGGCGGCGTCCATTTCCACTTCCTTATTGTCCATGTTCTTCCCTTGTGTAAAGAATTTTACTGTATACTTTCGCATAAACTTGCTCTATGGTCAAGCCAGAAGTGTCCAAATATATGGCATCTTCAGCTATTTTCAGTGCGCCGACAGGTTTTGATTTATCGATTTTGTCGCGCATTTGTATATTCTTGATTATTTCATCTGCATTCTGGTTCGAAACATGCTCGTTGAGGCGCCTGCGTGCACGCTCTTCGACAGAAGCGTCAAGATAGAATTTCACTTCGGCATTGGGGAAAACGACAGTCGTGATGTCCCTGCCCTCTGCAACGGCATCCCTTCCTTTTGCGCTTTCATGGACAATCATGTTGACTATTTCACGGATTTCCGGGATAGCTGAGATTTGTGAAACAACCGCATCGACTTCAGAACTCCGCAGTTCTTTGTCAAGTTTTCTTCCGTTCATGGTAAGCGAACCGTCGGGTTGATACCGCAAATCGAGCTTTCTGGCTTCTTCAATGATTTTCGAGCTTTGTTCAGGAGAAATTCCATGTTCTACTGCCCACAGGGAAATAGCACGATAGATATTGCCAGAGTTGACATACAAAAAGCCCAGGTTTTGCGAGAGCATTCTGGCGATTGTAGATTTTCCGCAACCGGCTGGTCCATCAATGGCCACTATCATGTATGGTCCCTCCTCTGGCTGGTCTGAACGATTTTTGCAGGTTTTGAATTTCTGCATCGGCAAGTTCACGATATTCGCCTGGTGTCATACTTCCAATCACGAGATTTCCGATTCTTACTCGTTTCAGCGACAGCGCGCGCAGGCCGAAAAATTCGAGCACGCGCCGGATTTCCCGGTTTTTCCCTTCTATAAGTGTAATGCGAGCGCTTCTGGCACCAGTCATGGATACCGCTTTGGCTGTATAGCGAACACCATAGATCTCCACACCGGTTTCAAAACGCTGAGCAAAATCTGGAGGCAAGTTCTTGTCGGTTTCCACCTCGTACTCTTTTTCAAGGTTGTTGCTTGGATGGACCATTTTCAGAGCAAGCTCTCCATCGTTGGTAAAAAGCAAAAGCCCCTCGGACCATTGATCCAGCCTGCCGACATTATACACCCGCTCAGGGCAAGCACCTTTGAGCAAATCGATGGCCAATGCTCTGCTTTCCGGATCGTTCATGGAAGAGAGATACCCCCTGGGTTTATACAAGAGGATGTAGCGTTTTCTTTCCTGCGGAACCACCAATTTCCCATCGAGCAGGACTTTGTCATCCGGAAATACGCTTTGTCCAAGCATGGCTGGCTGACCGTTTATCGTGACTCTGCCGGATGTAATGAGTTTTTCACATGATCGGCGGGAGCCCAGTCCTGCCGAGGCCAGATAGACTTGCAGTCTCTTCTTGTCTTCAGCCATCAACCTTTCTCGCTTTCGTCAAGACTGAACCGCGAGTTTTCAAGCTCATCCAAACGGGGGAGATCGGCAATCGATGCGAGCTTGAAATACTTGAGAAATTCAGTTGTCGTACCATATTGCATCGGCTTTCCCGGTATGTCTTTCTTGCCGACTTCCTGGATAAGTCCGCGGGCCAGAAGAAATCGCATCATGCCGTCGGCAGAAACGCCTCGAATCGCTTCAATTTCCGCACGCGTCACAGGCTGTGAATACGCGATGATCGCAAGAGTTTCCATGGCTGCTTTGGAAAGTTTGGCTTCGTTTTTTTTACCATAATGATCTTTCAATTTTTCCCAGAGCGTCACCTTGGGCGCCAGAATCCAGCCGCCTGCTGAGCGCATAGGGGCAAAACCATGTATTTCATTCTCATATTCGACACAGAGGCGCTGTAAGGCATCGGCGACAACCGCTTCATCAAGGCTGGTTATTCTGGCAATACCTTTTTCATCGATGGGTTCGCTTTCCAGAAAAAGCACCGCTCCGACAAGGGCGGCAGTTTCATCAATTTCCATGCATCACCTCAGCATTCCTTTTGAATATTCGAATATCCCCGAACAGCTTATGTTGTTTTATGGTTATCAATTTATTTTTCACGGACTCAAGTATCGCCAGAAAAGCGCAGGCCAGGTCAAGTGCAGATCGGGGACGTGTGATCAATTCCGTAAACGACACGCTTCCGTTTTTATCGAGTTTTTCCAGAATAAGCGCTACTTTTTCGTTTATCGATATTTCTTCATACATGTCGATAATTCGTTCTGAATTGAAATTCTGCACCAAAGAAGAAAAAGTCCGCAGAAGATCCCATGCATCGATATTTATCCAGACATCTTCAGCTTCAGCAGCGGCGAAGGGCAAGGTGCGCTGCATGCAGGAGCGTTCCAGCGTCCATTCGACTTCCATTTCGCGCTGTTCCATCAGAGTTGATAGCTTTTTGAATTTCTGGTATTCAATCAGCTTTTCGATGAGTCCCTGCCGCGGATCCTCAAATTCATCATCTTCGATTTCGCTCGAAGGAATCAGCATCCTGGATTTGATCAGCAAAAGCGTGGCTGCCAGATTGTAAAACTCCGAAAGCTCATCCAGGCTGATGTCTTCCTCGGAGTTCAGGCACTCGAGATATTGCTCGGTTATCGATGCGATATGAATATCATAGATGCTCATATCGTTGCGTTTGATGAGGAAAAGGAGGAGGTCGAGGGGGCCTTCAAAGTCTTTGAGTCTGAAATTCCGGCGATTTTCCTGATGTTCATGAAATTGTGCTTGCGCCGATTGCGTTTCTGATTCAGCCTGGTATGTCATACTGGTGTTCATGCTGGATACGGTGCATCATAACGTCCGGACAATATCGGGTAAATACCTTGGCGCGGCAAGCGCGCCAGAATATCCTGAAACAATTCGTCCGTAACAGGATCTCGGAGGCCGCTGTCCAGTTCGAGAAGCGGAAAAAGAACGAATTTCCGTTCCCGAATGCCCGGATGCGGCACAATCAAGCGCTCTGTTGCAATTATTTCTTTTCCATACAAGAGTATATCGATGTCAATAATACGCGGGCCCTTTTCTGCTACACGGCTTCGGTCCCGCCCCATCGCGGCTTCAATGGCATTGCAGAGATCAAGCAGCTCTGCTGCTCCAAGCAGACAGCGCAATTCGCCGACAGCGTTTATAAAATCAGGCTGGTCAACATAATACCTTGCCTTGGAACGCCAAAAACCGGACAGCCTGACCGCGCATCCTGTCCGGTTTTTCAGCTCGCGGGCGGCTGTCTGGATATGTTCAATCCCATCACCGATGTTTGAGCCAAAGCCCAAAAAGACCCTTACTGCATCCAAGACGGTTTCCCTTTGTTGATTCTCTTAAAAGAGGTCATCAGCGGTTATGACATCCGGATTGTCCTGCTTGGGCTTGGGTTCGCTCAAAGGCGGCTCAGGTGCAAGCTGGCCAGCCTTGGATGTGGAATCACTCGAGCTTGCCGAAGCTGGCTTTTCAAATATCTTTTCGCGAACCAGTTTTTCAATTTTTTCAGCATAGTCAGCATTCTGCTCGATGAAGAGCTTGGCGTTTTCTCTTCCCTGCCCGATCTTTTCTTCACCCCAAGTGTACCATGAGCCCTTTTTCTCAATGATATTGTACTTTACTGCAGCGTCAAGCAAGGAGCCGGAACGAGAAATGCCTTTCCCGAACATGATTTCAAGTTCCGCTCGTCTGAACGGCGGAGCTACCTTGTTTTTAACAACCTTCACTCTCACCTTGTTGCCTATCGCGTCTTCATCGCCTTTTTCGATAGTCTCTACCTTTCTGACCTCAAGGCGGACCGAAGCGTAGAATTTCAAGGCATTGCCGCCCGTTGTCGTTTCAGGGTTTCCGAACATGATCCCGATCTTCATTCGTATCTGATTGATGAAAATGAGGATTGTCTTG
>JAJTBL010000157.1 GCA_021286925.1 Spirochaetia bacterium
AACAAGGTTATGAGCATCAGGGACGCCGAATACAATATCGCGTCGCGCTGTCTCGCCACGCCCCTGCCGCGCATAATCCAGAAAAATGTTCTTCCTTATCTGGTCAGCATTTTGATCATGGAAGCCGCCCTGACTATTCCCTATTCGATTGGAGCCGAAGTATTCCTGGGATTCATCGGACTTGGACTGCCGGTGGAGGCGGTTTCGCTGGGGAATCTGGTCAATCAAGGGAAGAATACCTTCATGCTGTATCCCTACCAGCTGACCTGGCCGACTGTGGTTCTGGCAGCGATCACTATTTCATTCTATATCGTCGGCAATCGTTTTGCCGATGCGTCAGACCCGAGGAACCATGTATGAGCGGAGCCCTCCTGCTTTCTGCTGAAGATCTTGTCGTGCAGTTTTCCCTGCGGGGAAGAAAACTGACAGCCCTGCGCGGGGCTTCTCTTGAGCTTTTTGAGGGAGAGACTCTCGCGGTTGTCGGGGAGTCCGGTTCCGGGAAAAGTGTTTTAGCAAAAACCTTTTTGGGGATGCTGGATAAAAACGGTACAATTACGGCAGGCTCAATCCAGTACCGGGGCAAGGACCTTGCCAGGCTGTCGCGCGAGCGTGACTGGCTTGAGATCAGGGGCAAAAAAATCGCCATGATTTTTCAGGACCCCATGACAGCCCTTAACCCGCTGAAAACCATCGGCGAACAAATCCGTGAAGTTATTGAACTTCATCGAGGGATGGATCGACGGCAATCAAAGATAGAAACCTTGAAAACGCTTGAAGCGGTTGGCATTCAGGATCCTGAGCGCCGCTACCGCCAATATCCGCACGAATTTTCCGGCGGCATGCGCCAGCGGGTTGTCATCGCATCAGCGGTTGCCTGCAAGCCTGAAATTCTCATCTGCGACGAGCCGACAACTGCTCTCGATGTGACGGTTCAGGCGCAAATCCTGGATTTAATTAAAGCGCTGAAGGCTGAATACGCAATGAGCGTTCTGTTCATTACCCATGATTTGGGTGTTGTGGCGAATGTCGCGGACCGAGTTGCGGTGATGTACGCCGGACAGGTTATCGAACAGGGGACGGTCGATGAAATTTTCACGGACCCGCGTGCTCCGTATACCTGGGCGCTGTTGGCTTCTCTTCCCCAGCTTGGGGTAAAGGGTGAAGACCTCTTTGCCATCAAAGGCACGCCGCCTTCCTTGTTCAAGGAAATCAAAGGCGATGCTTTCGCCCCTCGGAACCCTCTCGCGCTGGAAGTCGATTTTGTCGCGGAACCGCCGATATTCGATGTTTCGCCGACACATTGGGCAAAAACCTGGCTTCTGGATCCCCGCGCCCCCGCGATCCGTCCGCCCGATTCCGTCTTGAGACTCCGTGAAAAACTGCTGGCAGAAAGGAAGTTGTCATGAAACAGAGCCCCCTTCTTTCAGTAAAAAATATCTCTGTGGATTTTGGCTCGGGCAGGAAGAAATTCCGGGCGGTCAGCAATGTCAGTTTTGATGTCTATGAAAGCGAGACACTCTCCCTAGTCGGCGAGTCAGGTTCCGGGAAGACGACAATCGGCCGTGCAATCATGCGGGTGCATCCAATATCCGAAGGAGAGATTATCTATCGCGGTGAGCGGATTTCTGGTGATCTGACCCCTAAGGCAGAACGCCTCGTGCACCAAAAAATTCAGATGATATTTCAGGATCCCATGGCCTCGCTCAATGAAAGGGCAAAGATCGATTATATCGTGTCAGAAGGCTTGTACAGCTTCCATCTGTTTAAGGATGAAGCGGAGCGGGTGGCTAAAGTTGAACAAGCGCTTCGCGATGTCGGCCTTCTGCCTGAATTCGCGACACGCTTTCCGCATGAATTTTCTGGAGGACAGCGTCAGCGAATTGGTATTGCCCGCGCATTGGTCATGGAACCTGAACTCCTCGTTGCCGATGAGCCGATTTCCGCCCTCGATGTTTCAATTCGAGCTCAAGTCATCAACCTGCTAAACAAGCTGAAGCGAAACAAGAGTCTGACATACCTGTTTATCGCGCACGACCTTTCGGTTGTCCGTTTTATTTCGGATCGAATTGCGGTTATTTACCGCGGCCGCCTTGTGGAGCTGGCTCAATCCGAAGACTTGTTCCGGAAACCCTTGCATCCCTATACCAGAGCCTTGCTGACAGCAGTCCCAACGCCTGATCCGGAAATTGAAAAAAAGAAAAAAATCATTGTGTATAAGCCAGCAGCAAGAAGCCCTGATGAACCAGCCCCTTCATGGATTGAGGCTGAACCTGGGCACTTTGTACTCGGCACCGAAAAAGAAGTGAATTCCTGGCTGAAGCTTTAGCGCCCCAGCAGACGATAAATCTGCTGGGCTAAAATGTCGGCTCGCCTGCTTGACATAATTGGCATATGCCCATTATAGTGAATCTCATGCCGCGCCCATTCTGCAAGCGAACAATCGGACTGAATCCCGATGCCAATGTTTTCATACCACTTGGGATTCCCGGCCGCTTTCTGGAAGAAATTACACTTTCCCTGGATGAAGCCGAGGCTCTCAGGCTTGCTGATCTGGAAGGCCTGTATCAGGAAGCTGCCGCGCGCTCGATGAATGTTTCACGCCAGACGTTTGGCCGAATAATCGAGTCAGCCCGCAAAAAAGTCGCTGACGCGATCATTAACAAAAAAATGTTGAAAATCGCTGGAGGAATTGTCCAGCTCAAAGAAGAAGGAGAAGAAACCATGAAAATCGCCGTTCCGACCCGCGGAGACCAGATTGATAATCATTTTGGCCATTGTGAAAAGTATTCGATATTTGAGATCGAAGGAAACACAATTAAAGGGCAGTCCTCACTTGATGCCGCAGAAGGCTGCGGATGCAAATCGAATATCGCAAGTACGCTTGCCGGCATGGGCGTCAGGCTTATGATAGCCGGCGGCATTGGAGAAGGCGCAATTCGTGTTCTGGCCAGCAATGGTATCAAAACGATTCGCGGGGCTTCAGGTTCTGTACAGAAGGCGGTTGAAGACTATCTGACCGGCCGGCTTATGGATTCTGGAGAAACCTGCCACACCCATGGCGCAGACCATGAGTGCAGCCATACGCACTGAAATACGCACTGAAAATTCAATGGAATAGCATCCATAAAGCCGGCAGAATGCCTGCAAGGGTAAGATTGGATGCTATCCAGAGGCTGAATGAAAAGGGAAAGTCCAGGTCATACAGCACAGGCGGGATCAGGCTTGTAAAAGCTGCCGGCATGACAGCCAGCGTGAGCGCTACTTTCAAAGCGGTCGGATCAGGGCTTGTTGCGATGCCGAATAACGTGCAGAGAAGCAATGAGGCGGCAGGAAGTACCAACAGCCGGATGCCGAGATAGCTCATCAGCACCGGTCTTGTAAGGCGGCTCTGCCGCTCGGGAATTTTCATTCCGATGGAAACCAGAAGTAAAAATGAACCAAGAGGTACAATGACGGCGTTGAGCTGCCGCAAAAACTCGGGGCGCGGCAAACCAGAGGCATTGAGTCCAAGACCCACCCCGATAGACACAAAGGCCGCGAGGATAAAGGGATCACGCAAAATTTTCCAGATCGATTGCGCGGCTCCTGTTCGCTGAATCGGCAAACCCTGCAATTTCAGCGCTGAGCCAGCCCGGGCTGCCATCGGAAAACAGATTCCGAACGACCACATTTCTTCAAAAAACTTGTAGAACGGGACAAGCGCGAACGCCTGTTCTCCCAAGACGTAAAACACGACCAGACTGCCGATGCTCCCAATATTGGTCAGCGATGAAGAGATCGAAAAAACAGTGTCCCGGCCGCGAGAAAGGTGCAGTAACCGTGAGACGATTTTCCCTGCCAGCATCCCGGCGGCAAGGGTTCCAAGACCGATAAACGGTAGAGACGCCGCTCCTGAAGCATTGAGTTTCAGCGTCCAGATAGAAGAAGCGAAGGCGAGCGGATTGATGCCGAGCAACGCGATTTTCTGCAGAATTCCAGGAATGACGGCAAGGGGATCCCGGTCACGGCTTTGCTTATGAGCCAGTCTACCAGGTGCAGTCAGAAATCGCTTGAACGCCCAGCCTGAAAAAATACCGACAGGTATCAAGGAAATCATCAGAATAACGCGTGCCATAGCGCTCGATTCTATCCTGAATGCACAATGAAAAAAAGGCGGCTGAAAGCCGCCTTGTCTATGTCAGCGATTCAGCCACTATTCCTGCACTTTCACCGCGATAAAATCGGATGGCCAATCATAGCCGACCCAATGAATGATAAAAGAACCGGTAATGGTCTTTTCGCTGGGCTTGGTAAATGTGCCTGCACCGTCTGCAGTCATTGTATCCAGATAAAGTCCAGGAATTGATTTGTACATATCAAGGACTTCGCCGTTGAACGACACCGTTTTGCCGGTACGCACACCAAGGATAGTGCCGTGAATATTGCCCAGGCCTGGCTTTGTCTCACACCAGGTTCCAACAATATTTTTAGTCTTGTTATCGATCGCGGCATTGAAAATCAAGGCTGTTGTATCGGAATCGAAGTGGAATGTCGCATAACCTATGTAATTTTCAACATCAGACCGCGGGAAAATTGGCGTGCCGCCGAAAAAATCATATTCAGATCCCAGAACAATGCCATTCACGGTCTTCTGGATATTCCCGAAAAAACCTGTCTCTTTTGAATAAACACCCTGGAATGAATAACTGGTTCCGGCAACCGTGGCGGTTGTTCCCATCATGAGTGTTGCACCCGAATTATCCGGTAAAGGAAGAATATCAAGCGTGGTCAGGCGGTAGTTTTCTTTCCGATAGTGAATTTTTCCATTGACCAGAAAACCTGATTCCGAAACAGGAACAAAAGCCCTGGCGAATTTA
>JAJTBL010000158.1 GCA_021286925.1 Spirochaetia bacterium
CGGGAAGCGCACCGGTCTGTACCATCATTCCTCTGTCAGCATGGGCAGTCTACATCGCAGGGCTCCTGAAAGGCTACGGACCGATTGTAAACGCCGAGATCGGCATGCAGACATTTATTAGCTCCATTCCCTTCAATTTCTATGGCATCTTCGCCGTTGCTCTGGCCGGGCTTATTGCTTACCAGGTTATTCCGAATTTCGGCCCGATGAAAAAAGCGGAAGAGCGGGCACTCAAGGAAGGCAAGGTAATCCGGGATGGAGCGACGCCCTTGACTGGCGTTGAAATGGATGAAATTACCCCCGCTGAAGGCAAAAAACCGAACCTTTTCATCTATCTTTTTATCCCCGTTCTCATTGTCATCGGAATTGCGCTCGGTACTTTCCTGATTCTGCACAGCACCAAGACCCTGGAAGCTTTCTTCGCGGCTGTCATGTATCAGGCTGTCGCACTCACGATCGGCGGGTACTTCAAGAACATCAAGGATTTCATGGATACAGCGACTCGGGGAATAAAGGCGGTCATTCCCGCCATTCTCATTCTCGCCCTCGCCTACTGCATCAATGATATTTCCAAAGCGCTCGGCGCACAGAAATTCATTTTCGAAATGTCGAAGAGCTGGATGACCTCTTCCATGCTGCCGCTTGCTGCATTCGTGGCTGGAGCAATGATTTCTTTCTTCACTGGAACCTCATGGGGAACTTACGCCATTCTGACCCCCTTTGTTCTCCCGCTTGCCATGCAGCTTTCCGGGAACACCATCAACACGCTGGTGCTTGCCAGCGTCGGTGCCATTGTCAGCGGCGGATGCTTCGGCGATCACTGTTCGCCGGTTTCAGACACAACCTGTCTGTCTTCGTTTGGAGCAGGTTCAGACCACATGGACCATGTTTCAACACAGCTCCCCTATGCCTTGACCGCTGGGGTCCTGGCGGCCATTTTGTTCGGCGTTATCGGCGTTCTGGCTGTTTGATTGGGAAAATGCCAACTCTGGCGGTATCAGACACGGTAATTCGTACTCTTGATGCCGCCAGACACCCCTTTGATTCATCGATTGCATACCTGAAAACTGGAAAGGAAAAACTATGGTTATCGGTATTCCCCGTGAGATAAAAAACAACGAATATCGCTGTGCGGCAATTCCAGAGACTGTATCAGAACTGGTTCAGCGAGGTCACTCGGTCTTGATAGAACGCGGGGCGGGAACGGGAAGTTCGATCTCCGACACTGACTTTGTCCAAGCCGGCGCTGTGCTGACAGATTGCCAGACAGTCTGGGAATCGAGTGAACTTATCTACAAAGTAAAAGAGATCCTGCCGCCGGAATACCGATTTCTGAGAAAAGACCTGACCATTCTCACATATTTGCACTCGAACGCTCATCGTGAAATGACTGACGAACTGCTGAAGTCAGGCTGTATTGGCATAGCATATGAAGATATCACCGATGCCGCGGGAAACTTCCCTTTGCTCAGACCTATGAGCGAGCTGGCGGGCAAAGGCGGATTCTTCATGGCTTGCCAGTTCATGCAGAGCATCAACGGGGGCGGCGGCTTGATGCTGACACGGGTAAGCGGCGTTGCAACGCCGGAAATCCTGATCATTGGCGCAGGCAATGCAGGGATGGGCGCCGCCGAAATGGCAGCCTCCCTCGGCAACAGGGTAACAATTCTGGATGTTTCAATCGAACGTTTGGAATCTGCCCGGAACCGCCTGCCTTCAAATGTCCAATTGCTCTATTCCAACCAAAGCAATCTATCATCCTGCCTGTCACGGGTTGATGTCGTTTTCAACTGCATCCTCTGGCCCAAAGCTCGCAAAGACCACTTGATCACTCGCGCCATGCTCAAGGCAATGAAACCCTCAGCCATGATTGTCGATGTATCCTGTGACGAAGGAGGCGCGGTTGAAACATGCCGGGCAACCTCGCACGATAATCCCGTATACCGTGAAGAAGGGATACTGCATTACTGTGTCGACAATATTCCTTCGGCCTTTTCCCGCACGGCAACCTATTCCCTCGCGAACGCAACTCTGCCCTATGCACGTGAAATCGCGGACAAGGGGCCGGTCAGAGCCCTCCGCGAAAATCCGCATCTTCGGAAAGGGCTGACCTGTTTTTATGGCATTCTGACACTGGAAGAAACTGGCTTGAAGCAATCTCGACCGTATAAGCGGCCTGAAGATATCACTGAACTTGCTCATTGAATGGAGGATTGTTATGAGCGGCAGACGTGTTGTTCTACTTGGATATGGCATGCAGGGAAAAGCATGCTTGATTGATCTTCTCAATTCTGCTTTTTTTGATGAAATTGTCGTCGCCGATAATGTGCCGGACATTGCCCAGACAATGTCAGCACTTGGAGACTCGCGGGTTAGAGGCATCCAGGTAGATGCATCGGATAACAACGCTCTTTCAGCAGTCATGAAGGACGCTTCTGTTGTCATCGAATTGCTGCCGGGGATTTTTGCGCTTCCGGTCGCCCGTCTTGCCGCAAAACTGGGTGTCAATCTGGTATCTGCCATGTATCTGGCCAATCCAGGCGAGCAGGATCCGGAAAAGCGGCGCGCCCAGCGGGAAGAACTTGCCGCCATCGATGCCGCGATGAAAGAAAAGGGCTGCACCATTCTGGAAGAATTCGGCATGGATCCGGGCATCGATCTGGTGTTGGGCAGGAAAGCGCTGGATGATCTGGACGAAGTCCTAGCCTTCCACTCCTACGGTGCGGGTTTTCCGGAAAAGGGTTCAGACGGGAATCCCCTCCATTATAAATTCACCTGGTCGATTGTCGGTGTCATGCGTTCCTACCTGCGGCCTTCCGTGGTGATTAAGGATGGGAAATCAGTCGCCATTCCCGCCGACGCGATGTTTGTCCCATCAAGCACCCATATTCTGAACATTCCGGAAATGGGCGGACCGCTGGAATGTTTCCCCAACGGCGACAGCAGTCACTTCGCTGAAGTTTTCGGGATCAGAAATACCGTGAAAAACATGGGCCGCTATATCTGCCGATGGCCTGGTCACGCCGCTTTCTGGAGTGTGATGGCGCAGTGCGGCTTCCTGTCGGATGAACCGATTCAGGTTGGAAATGCGAAAATCGCGCCTTCCGTGTTTTGCGCCGCTCTGCTCGGCTCACAAAGCAAGTTTTTCTATGCTGATCATGAAAAGGATGTTGCGCTGGTGCGAACCGATGCGCGTGGAATCAAAAACGGCATACCGCGGCGGGTCATTTACCAGATTATCGATAAGCGGGATTTGACAACCGGGCTTACCGCGATGCAGAGAACCGTTGGTTTCCCGGCCGCAATCGGAGCCCGCATGATCCTGGACGGAAGAATCTCAAAGCGCGGCATTGTCAGCCCCAGCGAGGTCGACTTTAATGGTTTCATGGAAGAGCTGGGAAAACGCGGTATTTTCATGACGCGCCAGGAAATGGAATGGGACGGCAACCTAGAGCCATAAGGGGCGGAAATGGCAGGAGAAACAGCGATGAGCAAAAATGACAAGCCTGAAATAGGCATCCTGTGCTGGGAAGCAGGGCAGTCGCCGCGCGGTCTTGTTCAGCTGGAAGCCCTGAAGGGCAACAGCACCAATCCGGATTCGTACAATTTTCCGGTTCGATTTTACCGGGTAAAAGGCGCTAATATTCACACGATCCTTGAAAATCCAGACACAACGGTTCTGGCTCGAATGATAGAAGCCGGCAAAGAGATGGTCCGGGAAGGTGTCAAAGCGGTCACAACCAGCTGCGGCTTTAATGCGATTTTTCAGAAAGAACTGTCTGAAGGCATCGGCGTGCCCGTTCATACATCAAGCCTTCTGCAAGTCCCGCTTGTTCAGCTGATGCTGGGTTCTCACCGGGATGTCTGCATCATCACTGCGAAAAAAGCAGCGCTGAAGCCTGAGCATCTTGCCGCGGCCGGCATCAGCAGGACCGAAAACCTCCATATTTATGGGCTTGAACACTGTCCCCAGTGGAGCAGAATTTTTGAAACTCCGAATGAAGATCTCGATGTGGAAGCGGTCCGGCAGGAAGTTGTCGGCGTCGCCATGCATGCTCTGCGTGAACATCCGCATATTGGGGCCTTTGTGCTTGAATGCACAGACCTTCCGCCCTTTGCGGAAGAAATCAGGGCTAAAAGCCGCTTGCCGGTATTCGATTTTATTACATTGATTCAATACGTGTATTCAGCGCTGCCCAGATAGCTAGGCGGAATGCTGATCAGTTTTATTGTTGAATCGCAGAAGAGTTTGGCGCGTTATGCGCAACAGGAAAGGCTGGCAGCCTTTCTTTCCAAGGGTTTTTAGCGGGTTGTTTCTTTTTTGAGGATGCCTCTGTAAAAAGGGATAAAGATCGCAGTCCACAGGATTTTGGATGATGGCGTTTAGCAAAGCTCTGTCAGGGATGGGAAGAAACAGCCTGCTATTTATTTTTTAATTCGTTTCCATTGGCCCAAGAATCCCCCTCATAATTTCTGCACTGCAAAATTAGCTTGACTTATTCAAGCCGTACAGCTACAAGGAAAGAGTTGAACTCGCAGTACAGGCTCATGGCATGCGCCAATGTGCCGATAATACAATATTCAGGGAGGGCAGGAGATGAAAAAGAAACATGGATTTCTGGTGAAACTTGCGCTTGTTTCTGCGCTGGTTCTCGCAATACTTGTGTCCTGCGATGTAGCGGGGCTCAGCGGTACCCAAAATGCCACGGAAGAGCCTGCGGAGGCTCGCGGGCTGGTCAAGCCCGACCCACAGCTGGACGCGGCGGGCAATCTCCTGCCTCAGAAAATTGTGGGCACAGCAGGGATTGGTGCTGATGCGTTTTTCTTT
>JAJTBL010000159.1 GCA_021286925.1 Spirochaetia bacterium
CGGGGCATTCCGATTCGATTTGAGGAAGAAAGCCGCGGTGTACGCTGTGCTTTTTTTGTTGAATCTAGTTTCAAACTGAATCCCAACGAAAAAAAATCCTGGTACATGGTTGCTGATGTCGGGCTCAACAGCGCTGAAGTCGCTTCGCTGAATTCGGAGCTTGCCGCGTTGAGCGACACAGTAACGGAAAAACTGGAGTCTGACATCTACGAAGGGTCCTTGCTCCTTGACAGAATAGTTGGATTTTCTGATGGAATTCAAAAATCAGAAGATATAAAAACAACCGCCCATCATTACACCAATGTGCTGTTCAACGTCATGCGCGGCGGAATTTTTTCTAATGGATATTGGATAGACCGCTCTGATGTTCTTGCTTTTTTTAATGTCAGAAACCGCAAAGCACTGAATGAAAATGCCCAATTTTTCGCTTCATTGCCGGAAAAAATGCTTCATGCAGAATTTGTTGATCGCGCGCTCAAGTCCGGTAACGCAACACTAATCCGGCTTTGCTATGAGTATATGCCGCTCATGTTTGGCCGCCGACACGGCGATCCAAGCAGGCCGTGGAATCATTTTTCAATCAACCTGAAAAATGAAGACGGTTCGCTCAAACTCGATTACCAGGGGAATTGGCGGGATATTTTCCAGAACTGGGAAGCGCTCGCCTGGTCATATCCTGACTATGCGGAGAGCATGGTATTCGCGTTTTTAAACGCGACCACCGCTGATGGATACAATCCCTATAGAGTTATGCGAAATGGTATTGAATGGGAAGTGCTGGAAGAGGACAACCCCTGGTCAAATATTGGCTATTGGAGCGACCATCAGGTAATTTATTTGGTAAAACTGCTTGAGCTTTCGAAAAAATTCAACCCGCAACAGCTTGAATCATTTCTGAATATGGCGCTTTTCAGCCATGCTGACGTCCCGTATCGCATCAGCGATTATACCGAATTGCTCAAGGATCCGTACCATTCGATACGATTCGATAAAGAAGCGGAAGAACGGGCGCTCGCACGATGGCAAGAAATCGGCAATGATGGAAAGCTCCTTTGGAACAAGCATGGTGAGGTAGTCCATGTAACCATGATGGAAAAACTGCTCAGCCTCTTGCTTGCAAAGCTGGGTAATTTCCTCCCTGAGGGCGGCATTTGGATGAACACCCAGCGCCCCGAGTGGAATGACGCAAATAACGCGCTTGCGGGAAAAGGGCTTTCAATCGTAACAACGGCATATTTGTATCGCTTCATGAATGTCGTGTCGGATCTGCTTGCAAATTCGAACCTTGAAAACTTCAAACTGACCAAGACTGTCCAGGAAGAATTATTCGCCATGAATAATGTGCTTGAAAAATATCAGCTTTTCCTGGAGTCGGGTTTCGATGATCAGACGCGCAGAATGGTTTTGGACGAATTGGGGACAATTGCGGCGAGAACGAGAAACGAGATTTATGAAAACGGTCTCTCGGAAGAGCAGATCAATGTCCCCGCGGATTTCCTCGCTGGATTCTTCAATCGAATCAAAAAGTATCTCAGGCAAACACTTTCGGTGAATAAGCGGGAAGATGGCCTGTATCACGCTTACAATGTCATTCATTTCAGCGAGACAACTGCTTCTATTTCATATCTCGAAGAAATGCTGGAAGGTCAGGTAGCCATTCTTTCCTCTGGTTTCCTCGACGGCGCGGAATCACTGCAACTCATTAGAAGCGTGAGGGCGAGCCGGCTGTACCGCACGGATCAGCATAGCTACATCCTTTACCCCGACCATCAAGTTACCAGGTTCTCAAAAAAGAATATTGTACCAGCAAATGAAGTTGAAAACCTGCGCTTGATTGCCGCATTGGAGCGAAAAAACAACCCCAGTATTCTGGTCAAGGATGACAAGGGTCAATGGTATTTTGCGCCCAATCACAGGAATGCGCGGCTCCTCAGGCAAACGCTTGAGCATTTGGCTGAAGATCCAGACCTGCGCCCCTTGGTCGAAGCTGAAACCGAAGCCATTCTGCAAATCTATGAATCTGTGTTTAACCACAAGTACTTCACCGGAAGATCAGGCTCATTCTTTGGATATGAAGGCCTTGGAAGCATTTACTGGCATATGGTTTCAAAATACCTGCTGGCTGTCCAGGAAACGTATTTCGCGGCGAAAGCGCACGGTGAAGATTCGGAAGTTCTTTCCGGTCTTGCGGCGGCATATCAGGAAATTCGCGCTGGATTAGGTTTCAATAAAGAACCGGCTGAATATGGTGCTTTCCCATCTGATCCCTATTCTCATACGCCGGGTCACGCGGGTGCAAAACAGCCTGGCATGACTGGCTCAGTCAAGGAAGAAATTCTTGCGAGGCTCGGCGAGCTGGGCATTTCTGCCGATGCCGGCCGGCTTTCATTTGCGCCATCCTTGCTTTCCAAGAAAGAATTTCTCAGCGAGCCTGCGCTCTTCACCTATTTCGATGTCATTGGGCAGCAGAAAAATCTGGAAATTCCTGCGCATTCACTCGCTTTTACCTACTGCCAGGTACCGGTTGTCTATCGCCATGCCGAAAGTGACAGCCTTCAGGTTGAATTCAGCAATGGTAAAACCGCCCATGTTGGTGGCCTTACGCTCGATGAAAACCTGAGTGCGATGGTGTTCCAGCGGAATGGGCAGATTGCAAAACTGGTTGTAAATCTGCAAAGCCACGCTGAATAATAATAACCGATTGGTCTTGATTGCGCGGCAATCTGCGAAAAGGAGCGTCCTTGAGGCGCTCCTTTTTTTTGTAGTTTGAAGCCATTAATTTTGGTTTGCATTTGAAAGATTACAAGCCTATACTGACTGAAAGGCATAATATGAAACAGCGTATAAAAGCGGCTTTATTTGCCGCGGTTTTTCTGATTGGTGCATTTGGGTTTGTCTGCGGCGAGGGATTGGGTGCAGCGGCTGCTGCAGGCACGGCATTGCCGCAACAGCTTGGCGCGGGGACAATTCTCCATGATGTTCGTCCGGGAGCAGGGGTAACGCGAACAACCTGGCTTTCAGAGTGGTTTGAAGCGCTCGCGGGAACACCGGCTGACACAAGGGTTTTTATATTGGACAGCGGAAAGCCCGGAGCGGTAGTTTTTGTGGCTGGCGGAACCCATGCGAATGAAATAGCTGGAATTTTGACCGCAGTAACGCTTGTCGAAAACGCTGTACCAGCGAGCGGTAAATTGATTGTCATTCCGGATTTGAACAATTCGGCATCGACATGGACTGAAAGCAACCAGGTGCCCGCGTGGATTGCAATTCAGACAGCGAGCGGGACACGGTTTTTCAAATATGGGGCACGCCTGACCAATATCGCTCATCAAGGCAGTCCGGATCCCGAAAGCTACCGGCATCCTGATGGCGGTGATGTTTTTGAAGGCTGGGAATCGAGAAATTTGAACCGTGCGTATCCTGGTGCCGCACACGGAACACTGACACAGAAGCTTGCCTATGCTGTCATGGAATTGCTGAGACGGGAAAAAGCCGATGTGGCTTTCGACCTGCATGAGGCAGGTCCGGAATCGCGGCTCGCGAACATGATTGTCGCAAATCCGAAGAATCTCGATATGGCGGCATTTGCTGTGCTCAATCTCGAACTTGACGGCTTCCGCATGAAGCTCGAACCATCCAGCGATACATTCCATGGGCTTTCGCACCGCGAATGGGGCGACAGGACGCAAGCGGCTTCTTTCTTGATTGAAACTCCGAATCCGGCGCAGTCGAATAACGCAGCAAATCCAGCTGAGGATCCGGCATATCCGCTCAAAGCTCGCGTCATGACACACCTCGCGAGCATCGAAGCGATTCTGGATGCCTGGAATATGATGAATGATTCGGGCCGAACGATAACATTTGCCGCATGGCCTTCCCGGGATAGTTTAAATAAAAACGGACTTGGCTCAATTTTGAAATGATTCAGAGGAGGAAAAGATGAAAAGGAATTTGCGGAATCCAGGTTATGCGATTCTGTCGGTTGTTCTGCTGGCGGCCTTTATGTTTGCACCGCTTGTATCAGTATTCGCGGCAGATACGCTGAAGGCGGAAATTAGCGCGCGCAATGGGATGGTCGCTTCGGCTCAGCCTCTTGCGTCAGCGGCGGGGCTCGAGATTCTGATGGCAGGCGGCAATGCGGTTGACGCCGCGGTAGCGTCAGCCTTCGCGCTTGGCGTTGTTGAACCGAATGCGACAGGTCTTGGCGGCGAAGGCATGATGGTCGTCTATCTGGCGGATAAAAAGCTGACCATAGCGATCGATTACCGCTCAATGGCGCCTCTTGCCGATATGTCGAAAGTTAAATTCCCGGCAGATGGGCATGTTTCAGTGGCGGTTCCCGGTACTGTTGCAGGTCTTTGTCTTGCGCTCCAGAAATATGGAACGATGAGCCTTGAACAGGTCATGGCGCCGGCAATCCGATATGCAAAAAATGGTTTTATTATCAGCGAAACGGTCGCGCAGAGTATTACCGACCGCTTTGATCCCATCTCCAAAAATGACGCTCTTCTGGAAATTCTTGCCCCTGATGGACTCCCGCTCCAGGCTGGCCAGATATTGAAAAATCCCGACCTCGCCAAGACTATGGAAAAAATTGCCGCTGGAGGGCCGGAAGTTTTTTATCAGGGCGAAATCGCTGATGCAATCGCAGCCGATATGGCAAAAAACGGCGGTTATATTACCAAAGAAGATTTAAAAGCCTACAAGGCTATTGAACGTGAGCCCGTGCGGGGGACATACCGCGGCTATGAAATTGTATCGGCTCCGCCTCCCGT
>JAJTBL010000160.1 GCA_021286925.1 Spirochaetia bacterium
GATGGCGATGAGCCAGAGCAGGATGTACGGAACGCCCTTGTAGAGCGAGAGTTTGTACATCAGCAGCATGACGATACCGCACAGAATGACGATCTTGGTGTAGAGCGAGGCGGGCTTTTCCGCGGCGTAGCCTTTGCGCTTCTTGCTCAGGTTCGTCCAGATGGTGGCGACGATGAACACCGCGCAGCAGATGACGCCGAAGATGATGCTCGAATACTTGACCAAGCCGCCATCCAGCGCGGGGATCGGAAGCAGATTCATGATAAATAGACCAACCGACAGAAAGGCAAGAAAATTCAAAATAGGAACAATTCCAGCCAAACCTGACTGCTTGATACTCTCAGTAGCCGCATTTCCAATGATATAGGTCAATCTAGCCGGTCCGGATATGGCCTTGAGTACATTAACTCCGCTGAACAGAAGACCCAGACCCCGGATTGTCATGGCAAATGTTTTTGAAAGCTCACGTGTTCCTTTGATGAGCGCATCTCCGAGATTGGCTGCCTGGTCGCGGCGAACAATCGTTTTGAACTGGATACCGAGATTGAGCGAATTTGCCTCAGAATAGACAACGACCATCTTTTTGGAGATTTGCTCGCTGCCTCGCTGAACGGTCATTTCAATGACTTCTGGTTTCGATTCGAGAATTTTCATGATATCGATAGTATTTTTAACCGCTTGTCCATTGATTGTAAGAACCGTATCGCCTGGCTGCAATCCGGCAATTTCCGCAGAAGTACCGCTTTCTATCTTTTCAATACTAGGGTCAACCCAGGCATAGATGCCAATGAGCCCCTGACCGCTGTTCTTGTCCAGCATGGGAGTTATGGTCGTGGATATCTTCCTGCCATCGCGAAGGATTTCGATATCCATCGTTTTCCCCGGATTGAGTCCGACAAGCTCTTGAATATCCGAGTAGTCTCTGACAGCCTTGCCATCCAGAGCAAGAATGATGTCGCCGCTCTGCAATCCCGCCCTGTCAGCAGGATTCTGAGCAGTCTGCGCTTCCGCAGTTTTGCTGAATTCAGAAGCCAGGACAATTCTATTCGGTGCTGTCGTAACGGTGATGCCGACAAGCCAGACAAATGAGAACATGACAATTGCAAACAGGACATTCATGAAAGGGCCGGAAAAGAGGATGATAATCCGTTTCCATGGTGAGGCCCCATAAAAAGAATCCCGGCTTCCGGGAATTGTTTCCAGATGCAAGTCTAAAGCTTTTTTAAAGTCGTCCTCACCCTTCATTTTGCAAAAGCCGCCAAGAGGAAGCGCGGAGATTCGCCATTCGGTTTTTCCCCATTTTTTACCCAAAATTTTAGGACCCCATCCAATAGAAAAAGCCTCAACTTCAACGCCAACAGCCCGAGCGGCAAAATAGTGGCCAAGCTCATGAAAAATAACAACAACTGATAATCCTATAAGACCTGCGAGAATGGTCAGCATTCTATCTCCTGAATGAATCGTTTGGCGCTTTCTCGTGCCCGACCGTCAATTTCCTGGATATGCTCAAGACTGTCTGCCTGCCGCGGCCAGGAAGCTGAAAGGACCTGCTCGGTAACGCCAGGGATATGGGTAAATCGGATCAGACCTGCTTCGAAGGCATGAACGGCAACTTCATCTGCCGCATTATACGCAATCGTTCCGCCTTCGCCAATATCCAGCGCAGTGCGAGCCAGCTTGAGCATTGGGAAGCGGTTGTCATCAGGGTTTTCAAACGATAGAGTCTTGCCGGCAAGATCGACCATACCATACGATACATCCGCTTTCTGAGGCCAGTTGAGGGCTATCGCAATGGGAAGGCGCATGTCGGGAAATGAGACATGCGGCCAGAGAACGCTGTCTCGGGTTTGAACAAATGCATGCACGAGGCTTTGGGGATGAATGAGGATGCGAACTTTATCTTGGCTGAAGCCAAAAAGCCTGACCGCCTCGATGAGCTCAAGCCCCTTGTTCGCCAATGTCGCGGAATCAATGCTGATCTTTCTGCCCATATTCCACACCGGGTGGCACACCGCTTGATCCGGGGTGATCGTTTCGAGCTCACTCAGGCTTTTCTTGAGAAAGGGGCCGCCTGAAGCAGTAATGCCGATGCTTGCGATATCCGATCGCCCAATTCGCGCAATGAGCTGGAAGAGCGCTGAGTGTTCGGAATCAACCGGGATTATCATTCGATTGTTTGATTCTGCCAGCTGGGCAAGGAGGCGGTATCCCATGACAACCGATTCTTTGTTGGCCAGTGCCAGATGCTTTCCTGTACGGAGCGCATGCCAGGACGCTTCAAGTCCCGCAGCCCCAGCAATGCCGTTAAGGACTATGTCCGCTTCAGTGTTTTCCAGCAAAAGGCGGATCGCATCTTTGCCGGAAAAGTGAATGTGTTCGTTCTCGGATTTTTCAGCTAAAGCCAGCTTGGCCCCAGCCGCAAAGCCTGCATATTCCAGCAGTTTTTGCTCATTGGAATGAGCGCACATTCCGACGATTTTAAAACTGTCTGGAGCAACACTGTTGGCCTGCCTGACGCAATCGAGTGTTTGAATGCCGATTGTGCCGGTTGCACCAAGAATGATTATCTTTTTAGGTTTTCTATCCATCATTTCGAATCCCGTATCAATAAACGTTGACGTGTGGCACCTAAAACGTGTGCAATTGGCTCATGTGATAAGCATTTTTAAACGCAAGCGCTTTTGCAAAAGAATCACCTGAAAAATCCGAAAAGCAGAGAAAGCAAAACGAATATTGGCGCTGAAAAGAGGAGCGAATCCGAAGAATCGAGAATTCCGCCTCTGCCTGGAACAATCAGCCCCGAATCCTTCACGTTGGCAGATCGTTTCAGTGCGCTTTCAAACAAGTCACCAACGATAACCGCGGCGCCCATGACAGCACCCATAAAAAGCAGGGACAGAATAGAAGAAAAACCCGCCTCAGGAAACAGAAAATATCCAAGCACACCAGCCAGGATCGAACCAGAAAAACCGCCTATAAAGCCCGCAATGCTCTTGTTCGGTGACACATCCAGAAGACCCCGGTGCTTGCCGAGCGTAACGCCGAAAAGCCATGCAAGGCTGTCATTGCCGAATGTCATCAGCGTAAACAGAAACACGGGCTCTTTTTTTTGTGGAAAACACGTCGCAAGATAAACGATAAACGCCCCTAATATTCCTGTATAAAAAAAGGAGAAAACTGAAGCTGAGATCTCAGTGAGCGCTGAAGCAAAATCTTCCTTTTTTATAAACGCAAACTGACCGGTAATGAAAAGCAGGGAAATCATCGACATAATTACAAGAATTTCAAGCGAAGAAAACATTAGCGCAGAGCCTCTTGAAAAAAATGATGAAGCATACACGGCACTGCTGGTGGCGAGCGAAAAAATCGAAAGACGAATCGGGTCAACGAGAATGCCTTGAGCGCGGAAAATCCCTCGAATTTCATAGATTGCCATTATCTGCAAAATTGTGATCACCAAAAAAAGCAAGGCATTATTCCAAAAAGGAAGAAAAAGAACTGCCAGAATAAAAGCAGGGATTCCGGTAAAAAAGAATAGAAGCCGCTGTTTTGTATTGCCTGTCATTTTACACCGCCAAAACGCCGTTCACGCCGTGCGAAATCTTCGAGCGCCAGCGCAAAATCGTCGGTTTGAAAATCCGGCCAGAGCTTTTCGGAGAAATACAGTTCTGCATACGCAGTCTGCCAGAGCAAGAAATTGGACAGACGAAGTTCACCGCCGGTTCTGACAACCAGGTCTGGGTCGGGGATCATCGGAGCATCCAGGTTGCTTCTGACTGTTTCTTCGGTCAGCGTCCGCGCTCCCTGGGCAATCGCTCGATTAGCCGCCCGAACAATTTCGTCCCTCCCGCCATGGTTTATCGCAAGATTGACGATCATGCCCTGAAAAGCGCTCGTATCCTGCACCACTGAATCGATTTCTGCAAGGATGTCAGCTGGCAAGGCTCTGCGGTCTCCTGTATGAACGACGCGGATCTGATGAGCTCGGTAGAAATCCAGCTCCTTTCGCAGATGGTTTTTTATAAGGCTCATGAGAAAACTGACTTCGGATTGGGCGCGCTTCCAGTTTTCTGTTGAAAAAGTATATAAAGACAAATATTGAATGCCCGTCTCGGAAGCGAACTCGACAATCTTTTTGGCGGTTTCAAGCCCTGCACGATGACCTTCAGTCCGCGCCTTATTCTGTCGGGTTGCCCAGCGGCCATTGCCGTCCATGATAATGGCAACATGCGACGGCAAACGTTCTTTGCTAATCATACTTCCATGATTTCTTTTTCTTTTTCCTCAAGCACTTTAGCTACTTGAGCGATAAAACTGTCAGTCAGCTTCTGAAGTTCATCTTCTTCCTTTTTAACCTGGTCTTCAGGGACGCCGCCGCCCGCGAGCAGCTTTTTGAGTTCTTCCAACCCGTCACGACGAATGTTCCGGATAGCGACACGGGATTGTTCAGCGATGGCTTTTGCTGATTTGACCAGTTCTTTTCGCCGTTGTTCGGTAAGGGGAGGAATGGCAATTCGAATAACCTTGCCGTCGTTGGATGGATTGAGTCCAAGCTCAGATTTCAGGATAGCCTTTTCAATTTCGCTGAACAGCGACCTGTCCCAGGGCTGAATGACAATAAGGCGTGCTTCAGGCACAGAAACGGTTGCCACCTGGGTGAGCGGCGTTTTCTGCCCATAATAATCGACCCTGATTTTATCAAGAAGGGCAGGGGATGCACGGCCGGTTCGAATTGCGTTGAATTCATCCTTGAGCGATGTGATCGTTTTTTTC
>JAJTBL010000161.1 GCA_021286925.1 Spirochaetia bacterium
TGGCCATGTACCAGTCCCGGCTTTCAGAACTCAACGCTGAGCGCGGGGTCTATACCCAGCGGAATGCCGATCGGGATTATGACAGGCTCCAGGGATTGGCCACCGACAATCTTCTCGAACTCAGCCAGGTGGATAAACGCCGCATCCACAATCTCAAATACTTCACCTGGATTGAACAGCTCGGCAAATCTCTGCCTGAACTTCGAGCTCAGTGGGATGATTATCGAAATTACTGGGGCAGTTTGCACCAGCAGACCGCAGAGCTTGATAAACTCATTCAGGAATTCAATGCGGAGGTTCTGGGGTGATTCTCCTCAAAGACTGTTATACGGTAGTTACCGGCAGTCAGGAGGCAGTTCGGGGCAGCCCGTCTGCCTCTGCCAAAGCTTCCAAGGCCGGTACACTTTCGGGAATAGACATTCTGATTGACGGCAACCGGATTGTAAAACTTGGCACTTCGCTCTCCGCCCCTGAAGGAGCTCAGGTTATCGACGCGTCCCGTCATGTCGTCATGCCGGGCCTCGTCAATACACATCACCATTTTTACCAGACACTGACCAGAAACCTTCCGGCTGTGCAAAACGCAAAGCTGTTCGACTGGCTTGTCTATCTGTATGACATTTGGAAATTCCTTGACCCGGAAGCTGTCTATTGGTCTAGCATGCTGGCACTGGCTGAACTGGCCAAAACAGGGTGCACCCTCACAACAGATCATCACTACCTCTATCCTGCAGGTTTTCCGGATGATATTCCCAGTCTGCAATTCAAAGCAGCCGCTGATATTGGATTGCGATTCGCGCCGACAAGGGGCTCCATGTCGCGCTCCAAAAAAGACGGCGGCCTGCCTCCGGACAGCACGGTTCAGGATGAGGACAGCATCCTCATGCACAGCGAGGAAACTATCAAGCGCTTCCATGATCCGGCCCCCGACGCGATGCGAAAAGTCGCCCTTGCTCCTTGCTCACCCTTCTCTGTCAGCGAACGTCTCATGAAGCAATCCGCCGCTCTCGCACGCAAGTATGGCGCCCGTCTGCATACGCATCTGGCAGAAACAAGCGACGAGGATGACTATTGCGTTCAGGTCTATAAGCGGCGCCCGCTCCAAGTCATGCAGGACTGTGATTTTGTCGGCCCTGATGTATGGTATGCCCATGGTATTTTCTTCAATGACGAAGAGCTGGACATCCTGGCAAAGACGGGAACCGGCGTAGCCCATTGTCCATCCTCCAATATGCGGCTCGGCAGCGGCATCTGCCGAGTTCGGGAGATGCTCGACCGTGGTGTTAGGGTTGGGCTCGCCGTTGACGGCTCTGCCAGCAACGACTCCTCGGATATGCTCGGTGAAGCCAGGCAGGCCCTCCTATTGCAGCGCATCCGCTATGGTTCCGCGGGGATAAAAGCTGATGAAGTTATCCGTGTCGCTACCAAGGGGGGCGCTTGCCGATATTGCCCTTTTCGATGTCATGAAGCTGGAATATACCGGAGCGCTTTCGGATCCTGTCGCGGCCCTTGTGTTTTCAGGATACAACCATGGCGTCGATCACCTCATCGTCAACGGCAAAATTGTAGTCCGCAATGCAAGGCTCACTGCTATCGACGAAGAGCTGATTCGATCTAATGCCGAACAAGCAGCACAGCGGATGTACCGGAAAGCTGGCATCTGCTGAACTCGTGCTTGTTTACCGGTTTAAATTCCTGTATTTTCATGTAATCAATTTGACGCCTCCCTGAATAGGATGTAGAATGCAAAAATCTTTATTCATGGAGGCGTTTATGAAACGAACCCTTATCCTTGTGCTTGCCGTGCTGATGCTTTTGCCTGGCGCGGTTTTCGGACAGACAGTTCTGAAACTGGCGCATCTCAATCCACAGCAGCCTTTTGATGTTGCTTCAGCCGCGATGGCTGCCGTCTTCAAGAACGAAGTTGAAGCCAATTCCAACGGCCAGATCAAAGTCGAAATCTACCCGAACGGCGTTCTCGGCAAAGAAGCCGAAACCATGGTTCAGGTAAAATCCGGTGTCGTGCAGTCGTTCATTTCTTCTTCAGGCGGCATGGCTCAGTTCTATCCCCTCATCGATGTCACCAATATGCCCTTTGCTTTCTCAAGCTACAATGTCGGATACAAAGTCTATGACGGCTCGTTCGGCAAAGAACTTGCCGCTGATATCGAAAAGAAAGCGGGATTCAAGGTTCTTGGCTTTGGCGAATCTGGGGGATTCTTTGCAATCACCAACGCCAAAAAACCGATCAAAAGCCCGGCCGACATGAAAGGCATCAAACTCAGAACCATGGCATTGCCGCTCCATCAGGCGATTGTCAAGGCGCTGGGTGCTTCTCCGACCACCGTCGCATGGGCAGAAGTGTACACCAGCCTTCAGACAGGTGTTGTGGATGGTCATATGAACCCGATTTCAATCATCGCCATGGCGAAGTTCCAGGAAGTTCAGAAGTACATCACCCTCACCAATCACCTGTACGCACCCTATGTCTGGGTCATGAATCCGAAATTCTATTCAGGCCTTACCCCTGAACTTCAGAAAGTTGTCGATGACGCTGCCCGCACCGCCATCTTGGCCGGACGCGGACTTTCCAGAATCATCGATGCTTCCGAAAAGGGTCTGCCCGCCTTGGCTGAAAAAATGCAGGTCTATGTCCCGACGAAAGCTGAAATAAAGCAGTTCAGAGATGCAGCCATTCCCGCTGCCAAAGAGTTCATGTCAAGCCAGTACAAGAAAGACGGAGAAATGTGGGTTGACAAGTTCTTCGATGCGATCGACAAAGCTGAACAAGAACTAGGTCTCTAAAGATCAAATTCACCTATTTTTTGGTTCGAATGAGTTAGGCGCACGCGGGCTCTGTTTTCAGTGTCCGCTGCGCCTATTTCTCGGGAGTACGCATGACTGACAAAGAAATTTCGCTGACAAGGGCGGAAAAGATATCAAAATTTCTCGACCAGGTGACTGGCATCGCCTGTGCCTTTTTTTTCGGCTCCATGACGGTCATCGTTTTTCTTGGAGTTTTTTTCAGGTATGTTTTGAGCGCTCCGCTCAACTGGGTTGAGGAAACATCGAGGTATCTCATGATCTGGGGTGCCAGCCTGGCGGTCAGCATCGGCATATCGAAAGGCGAGCATGTCGGGCTTACCGTCATTCTTGATGCGCTCAAACCCGGCACCGCTAAAAAAGCACTCATTCTCATCATTAACACCCTGGTTTTCGCGTTTGTCGTTTTCATGTTCGTTTATTCATGGTTTGCCGCAGTTGAAGCAAAAACGCAGATGACGCAGGCGCTCGGAATCAGCATGTTCATCCCCAAACTGGCTGTTCCTGTCGCGATGCTGCTGTCCGCAATTCAGGTTGTTCTGGCCACAATAAAAACGCTGAAAGGTTTGGGTGAAGCCCCAGCCGTCTCACCTGGTTATATCGATATTTGACAAGGAGAGCACAGATATGTTCATTTCAGTAGCCGTTGTTTTCTTCGCCCTCCTTGTGCTGGGCATCCCGATTGGGTTTACCCTGGGAATCTCCGGCGTCGTTGGGCTTTTGCTCATGGGCAGCGGCGTGGGCCTTCTTTCGATGGCGCCGCTGCAATATTTTACCGGGCTTGATATGTTTACACTGATGGCCATGCCTTTTTTCATTCTCGCTGGAGAACTCATGAACAAAGCGGGAATTACCAAGCGTTTGGTCACCTTCGCCAATGTCCTGGTCGGCCACTGGCGGGGCGGACTCGCCCATGCCAACATCCTCGCGTCGGTCTTTTTTGCAGGCATGACAGGAGCTGCAGTTTCCGACACTGCAGCTATCGGAACAATGCTCATACCCGCCATGGTCGATGATGGTTATGATGTCGATTTTTCCGCAGCTGTCACCGCCGCCTCATCTATTATCGGACCGACAATTCCTCCATCCAACATGATGGTCATCTATGGCTCGCTGATGAATGTTTCCATCGCCGGACTTTTCGCCGCTGGATTCATGCCTGGATTTGTTCTTGCCGGTTTATTGATGATCATGTCCGCCTACCTCTCCTACAAGCGGGGATACCCGAAAGGGCCGAAGACAACCTTTAAGGAAAAACTCATCGGCACGAAAAACGCATTTATCCCGCTTCTCATGCCGATTATCATTCTTGGAGGCATTCTTTCTGGGCTTTTCACACCGACCGAAGCAGCAGCGGTCGCGGTATTTTACGCGCTTATTATCGGTTTTTTCGTACTAAAATCGATCACTCCCAAAGATTTGTACCCTATGCTGCTAAAAACCGCGAAAATTACGGGAAGCGTTTTCCTGATCATCGGCGCCGCATCGATTCTGAGCTGGGTATTGGCCATCAATCAGGTACCCCAGGCTATCGCTGCATTCCTCCTCCGAACCACCGGGAATCCCAAACTGATTCTGCTCATGATCCTCATTCTGATGTTGATCGTCGGCATGTTCATGGATATAGCGGCAGCCTTGATCATTCTTGGCCCGATTCTTCATCCCATTGCAGTCGGTATAGGTTTTGCTCCAATCCATTTCGGTATCATCATGGTCCTTTCTCTGAACATAGCCCTGATGACACCGCCGGTCGGCGCTTGCCTCTTTGTAGCATGTTCGATCTCGAAAATCTCACTCGCGCGGCTGAGTAAAGCAATCTTTCCCTTTATCATCATGGAAGTCATCGCACTCTTCATTGTTGCCTACATCCCGGAGATATCGCTTTTCATTCCGAGACTTCTCGGATTCGCGTG
>JAJTBL010000162.1 GCA_021286925.1 Spirochaetia bacterium
CAATCGAAAGCCGCCGACCCAGAAAGTTTTGCCGCATGGGCTATGAAAAATCCATCGAGTCAATATCTCGTGCAGTACAAGCTTGATGGTGCGAGCATCGAGCTCCAATACAGGAATGGCAAGCTTGAAAAAGCAGTTACGCGGGGAGATGGTATCATTGGTGACGATATTACACCGAATGCTCGGCGGATGGCAGGCGTTGCCTCAGAACTGCCAGAACCTTTTTCCGGCGGTGTTCGCGGCGAGGTTCTGATGTCCCATGAAGTACATCGAACAAAATACGCTGACAAAGTCAATTGCAGAAACGCCGCAAATGGGCTGATGAAGCGTAAAGATGGTACGGGTTCTGAAGATCTCCAGGTCATCTGCTACGATGCGGCGGGTACGATTTTCAAGGATGGACCGGATTCAGAGGGTGCAAAAAACGACAAGCCGGTAGCTTTTCAAACCGAAATGGAAAAACTAGCATGGCTTCAAAAGATGGGGTTCCAGACCGTTCAGACCGTGGTACTGGAAAAACCAGAAGAAATCATAGAATACCGCGGGAAAATCATGGCAAGCCGCAAGGATTTACCCTTCGATATCGATGGCCTTGTGATCAAACTCCCTGAAATCGATCCAGAGGACGCTGCAAAACCGAGGCCGGAAAAGCAGATTGCATTCAAATTCAGCCTTGAAGAGGCGGTGACCACGCTCATTGCGATTGAATGGAGCGAAAGCGGCGTCAACTATACGCCAATCGGCATAGTTGAACCTGTCCGACTTGCTGGAACAACCGTTCAAAGGGCCAATCTCTGCAATCCGGACATGATTCGCACCATGCGGCTTAAAATCGGCTCACGGGTGGTCATTGTCAAACGAGGCGAAATCATACCCAAAATTGAAACCCTGGTCGAAAATCCGCCCAATGCGAAAGAAATCGACCAGCCGGTTATCTGTTCGCAATGCGGTACCGCCCTGATCGATGAAGGAACCCGTCTTTATTGTCCCAATCAAGCCTGCCCCAAACGCGTTCTGCACCGGATAGAAAAATGGATTGCAACCCTAGATATCAGAGAGCTTGGGGATGTTTTGATACAAAAACTCTTTGATGCGGGCAAACTGCGTTCCATTGCGGATCTGTACAGGCTGACTGCCGATGATTTGGCGTCTCTCGAGCGAATGGGACCGGTGCTGGCTCGTAAAATAATTCGAAGTATCGAAGCAGTGCGGGAAGTTCCGCTTGAAGTTTTTTTGGCCGGTCTTGACATTGAGGGTGTTGGGCCGCTCATTGCAAGAAACCTGGTCTCCAGCGGCTTTAATTCGCTTGAAAAGCTGTTTTCCGCCCGGGAAGAGGATTTTCTGGCACTGAATGGTATCGGCTCTATCATGGCCAAGGGCATTGTCGATGGGATCAGCGAATGCAGGGGGGAGATCGAAGCAATTCTCGCAAGCGGAAAAATCCAGATTCAGGCGGCAGCGGCAGGTTCTGCGGACGCTGTTCTGGCTGGCAAAAGCTTCTGTTTTACGGGAGAACTCGTTTCCATGAAACGGCAGGAAGCTGAAAAACTTGTTTCACGCTTCGGCGGGGTTGCCAAATCCTCGGTGACGAAAGATCTGTCATTTTTAGTAACCAATGAACCCGAATCTGGCTCCGATAAAAATCGGAAAGCGCGGCAGTATGGCATTCCCGTGATCAGCGAAACAGAGTTTCTTTCGATAATCGATGGCGCACGCCAGGGTATATCGAAAGTATGAATGATTTATCATACACTATAAAGCAAGAGCGTGTGTTCTTTTCTGTTGTCGCCATTCCCAAGGCATCGCAAAACAAGGTCGATGGGATCAGAAATTCAGCTTTGCTGGTGCGGGTGCAGGCGGCTCCTGAGGATGGGAAGGCCAATACCGCGATTGTCAGCCTTCTCGCGAAAGCATTAAAACTGCCGAAATCTGAAATTCGAATCGAACACGGACAAACCAATCGCCATAAGACATTTTCAATCCCGGAAAGCGGTCTTGCCAGTCTTCAAAAACTCGGCGGAATCAGGCTCTCCGGCTCGGAATCCACCAGTTCTTCGCCTTGCTATTCATGCAAGGTGAATAGTATTATGGTGCGATTTTCACAAGGAGTGTACCTGCATGACCGAACTTAAAACGGCCTGGAAACAGCGTGTCTTTGCCGCACTGCGGAAAATTGCCCAATCAGGAAACCTTTCAGCCGATGCCTTATCAGAAGATATGATTGTTGCGGAATTTCCGCCGAAACCGGAACTGGGCGATATCGGATTCCCCATGTTCAGTTATGCAAAAATATTCAGAATGAACCCGGCCATGCTGGCTGTGCAGATAGCCGCTGTGCTTGAGCCGGTACAAAGCGAAGATGGAACCGCCTTGGGTGTGGCCAAGGCGGTCGGTCCCTATCTCAACGTCTATTTCAACCGTGAAGCCCTTTCCAGGCATATCTTCCGGAACCGGACAAATTTTTCCCAAACCCCGCTCGCCGGCCGCAAGGTTATGATCGAATTTTCCTGCCCGAACACGAATAAACCCCTGCACTTGGGGCATTTGCGCAACAATGTTCTGGGTGAATCACTGTCCAGAATCATGAAAACCGCAGGCGCTGAGGTTCAGAAAGTCAATCTGATCAATGACCGCGGAATTCATATCTGCAAATCCATGCTGGCTTACCAGGTATACGGCGGGGGACGCACGCCGGAAGATGAGGGCCTGAAAAGCGACCATTTTGTCGGCAAATACTATGTCCTTTTCAACACATTGAAGGCTGAAGATCCCGCGGCAGAAGAAAAAGCGCAGGAACTGCTGAGAAAATGGGAAGCCGAAGATCCGGAAGTCATGAATCTTTGGAAAAAGATGAATGCCTGGGCAGTTGATGGTATCAAGGCTACCTATGCACGGCAGGGCATCTCGTTTGACCGGTATTACTATGAAAGCCAGACCTACATGAAAGGCAAGGAAGAAATTCTAGCCGGTCTTGAACGGAACATTTTCTACCGGGAAGAAGATGGTTCAATCTGGGCAAATCTTGAAGATATCGGACTTGATCGGAAAGTCCTGCTCCGCAAGGACGGGACCAGTCTCTATATCACCCAGGATATCGGCACCGCGATATACCGCCATTCAGACTGGCCCTTTGACCAGCTGATTTATGTTGTCGCGAGTGAACAGCAATATCATTTCAGAGTTCTTTTTGAAATTTTAAAGAGGCTTGGCTATGAGTGGGCAAAAGATCTCTACCACTTGTCCTACGGACTTGTAAACCTGCCATCAGGACGAATGAAAACCCGTGAAGGCACCGTTGTCGATGCCGATGACCTCATCGACGAGCTCGCGTCATTGGCACAAAAAGAAATTGCTGAACGGGAACGCGAATCGGCCATCGATGACGCAGCACAAGTTGCAGAAAAAATCGCGCTGGGAGCTCTGCATTATTACCTTCTGCAGACTTCACCCATCAAGGACATGCTGTATAATCCGGAGCAATCCCTCTCGTTCACAGGAAATACCGGCCCCTATATTCAGTATATGGGTGCCCGCGCCTGCTCGATATTGAGAAAGTTTGAAAAGGGCGAGGGGAATGCTGGAAAAGGAATGGTCACGCCGTCAAAACTCTCCGCTGACGCTGACTGGATGCTTGTCAGACGCCTTCTGGCATTGCAAGAAGCGGTTGAGCTTGCCGCGCGAAGCAAGGAGCCTTCTGTCATTGCCGCCTATGCCCATGACCTCGCTTCTGATTTCTCTTCCTGGTATCGGGACAATCCGGTTCTTGCAAGCGAGGATCCCGATCTCTCTGCAACCCGAGTCGAACTTGTAAAAGCTGTCAAGGCGGCGCTTGAGAAAATCTGTTGGATGCTCTGCATTCCGTTCCTTGAAGAGATGTAATTCTCAAAGTCCCGCATGACAGAAGTTGTTTCATTACCCGTTGACAGGGATTGATGTTACAGTGTATAAAACTTCGCCACGTAAGGATTTTTAGTGAGGATAACCAATCATGTATGCAATTGTTGAAATTAATGGAAAGCAATACCGGGCCGAACAGGGCAAAAAGCTTACGGTAGACCGCATTGATGCTGATCAGGGCACAAGCCTCTCTCTTGATAAAGTGCTTCTCGTTTCCCGTGATGAAACTGTCACGGTTGGAACTCCCTATGTTGCCGGTGTAACCGTCAAAGCTGTGGTGGAAGAAGAAGTCAAGGGCGACAAGGTTATCGTTTTCAAGTACAAACCCAAGAAAGACTATAGAAGAACTCAGGGACATCGCCAGCCGTACACGGTCCTCAATGTTCAGGAAATTGCCGGCGTCTGATTCGATTTTTCAAATTACTGGAGGAAATTATGGCACATAAAGGCGTTAACGGAAGAGATTCGAATCCCCAGCACCTTGGGGTCAAGGTATATGCAAATCAGGCGGTCAGCGCTGGCTCCATCATTGTCCGTCAGCGCGGCACCAAGATCAACCCGGGCACCAATGTTGGTATCGGCAAAGATGATACCCTCTATGCGCTGGTCGATGGCATGGTGTCCTACAAGGAATTCCGCGGCAAGAAATATGCCCAGGTTGAGCCGTTTCCCGCTGAATAAGGTAAAAGAGGCTTTCCGGACTTCGTTTTCTTCAAGAATGAAAAAGCCGCTCTGCTTCTTGTAGAGCGGCTTTTTTTATTGGTA
>JAJTBL010000163.1 GCA_021286925.1 Spirochaetia bacterium
TTTATTTTTTATACGGCTTCAGGTTTAATATCATTTACTAGAGCATGGTAAGCTTCGACATGTTCTTTTGTTATAGGTTGAAAGACAACTTCCCTACATTACTCCTATTGAAAGAAAAAAGTGTCGGTCTGTTTGAATGCATTACTATATTTCATAAATAATTCTATCGCAAGCACGTTCTACTCCTATGGTTTTTTAAAGTCCGTTTTCAACGAAAGATACAGCATGCTCGATACGCTGAATACAATTCCGGAAAGAATCCACACTCCCGATATTCTGATAGACTTCACCAACATGCTATAGATGACCGATCCGGCAATTCCTCCCGCCTGCATCATCAGCGATGAAAGCGACAAAAGCGATGACCGCTTCTCGTCGGGGATGAGCGAGTTCATGATGGTCCCTTCCGGAATATTCATCATGCCATTCATCAGAAACAGAAAAAGATAGACTGATGCAAATGAAACGATGGTGTTCTGGAACGAGAGGACAACGATGAGCAGGCCGGCAAGGATTCTCGAAAAAACCAGTACAAGCCGCTGAGAAATGCTTCGCTTTTTCAAAAAAAGATTGATCAGTCCCACGCCCAGCAGTGATGCGAAGAAATATCCGCTATTGATGACTCCAAAAATCCAGGTCTGTGCATCAGTGCCCAGTATTGCCTTTACCTGCGGCTGCCAGTAGAGCTCGATGGCGTTGAAACAGAATCCCCACGTCATGGTTCCCAGAATGAGGAGCAGAATATTTTTATTTCTCAGGGCTATGGCCAGTGATTCCTTTATGTGGACCAGCATCAATTGCTTGTGCCTTTCCTTATCCCTGGTTTCCTGCACTCCAAACCATGTAAAGACAAGCAGAATGAACAGAACGATTATTTGTACGATCAGATTCCCATTGTATTTATTCTGCCCCGGGAAGTACTGTGTCCAGATCATGGGGATGACACCGCCCAGTAGCGCTCCGGAGGCCAATCCTATTACCTCCCCACTGCTCAAAGCGCTCATGAGCCTGTAAAGATTTTCTTTTCCATTCTTTTGTATATACTGGCTTATGAACAGCGCTTCGACAGATCCGGAAGAGCATGCCCGCGCGATGCCATAAAAGGAAAACCCGATGAAAAGCCAGACCAGATTGTTGGAAAACAGGACAATGGTATATCCGAGTATCGAGAGAGCCAGTGAAACCAGGTATATCTTCTTCTGGCCGAGAATATCGGCAAGAACACCGCTCGGAAATTCGAACAGCACTATGAACACGGAATAGATGGCTGTAATGAATCCCAGCGTATCAACGGTGCTTCCCTTGCTGAGCAGCATCAATGACATCACGGTGGTTCCTATTCCTACGATAAACCAATGCAGCAGCCTGTTTATAAATGGCACTGTCAAATCGAACTCCTGAATTTACGATATCTATTCATGTTTCATGAAATCCATTTGCAGAAAAGGCTCGGCAAATTTCTTATTGAATAGCGAAATCAAAGGGCCCATAAAAAACGCAGTTATTAGTGTCCCAACACCTGGCATTTTCCCGAACAAGGTACCAAGAGTCACACATATAAGATCGTTGAAAACCCGTATCCACTTGAATGGTACAATATAATTTTTTACAGCTATTTTTTTCTTTGCCAAAATCAATGAAATAGCGTCATAAACGGAAACGCCGAGATCGGCTGTGTAATATAAGGCTGAACCGAAACACATAATGAGAACGGCGACGAGCAAAAGGATCATTCTTTGAAGCAGATCAACATCCGGCAGCAGATGAACAAGGAATGTAAATGAGTAGTCGACGATATATCCTGTCAGGAACATATTGATGAATGTCGCAATGCCAACATAATGCTTGTCCCAGATGAGAATTATTATGAGCAATACAAGGCTGATTGTGAGATAATATGTTCCATATTGGAAATGCTTTGCAAACAAAAGAAATGATCCTTGGGCAAAGCACTGGAATGGATCAACACCAAAAGCGGCGAGGTTAAAAATGCCTACGCTAAAAGAACAAATAAATACTCCGGTCAGTGTCATTATCAATCTTCGAATAAATTTATCCGGCATTGTAATCATAAAAATTCCTTATGCTCATCGCCTGTCAACGTGTTCGCTGTACATGGTTTTTACAATAGAAGTATTGCCTGACAGTCTTGGATGTGTTTACGGTTAGGCTACTATAAATCACGGTATAAATCGATATACCAAATGAGCTGAATTTCACTTTCGCTTTTTTTGTCTTTGCAATACGCAAATCTATTGATCGCTCCAATTCCGATTCCTTTATACTTATCGTCGATTCGCAAATCCCACAAAATGCTTTTATCATCTCTGCCTGAAAGCAAATTTATTTATGTAAAATTTGCTGAATGAATCTATTAGCAGCAAAATTCAGATACACCTAATGTGTTTTCGCGGAAATCGATACCCATCAGAACGTTATTATTTCATAGCCTTTATCACGGTATGCGGCGATGCTGGGGTGGCCGGACATATCGTCAAGAAGCGCCAAGCCCTGCTCCTTGGCTGCCTCAATTGTTCCTAGTTTAGTTGAACAGCCTTTGCAAACCCCTTCCACAAGATGCGCTGCCAGATTCATTTTCCATAATCCATGCAAGGGATTTCCTGGCTGCACTAGTTCGGGGATCAATTTGACAGATGCCCCCTCAAGGATGATTTTTGCTTCATGTCCTTTGGCTTTCATATCCAGTGCATTTAAAAGCACATGAATAAAGCACATTGGATCTCCGTTGAATACAAACAGGGCGAATTTCTTCATGGTTTTTCTCCTTATTTTTAGGATTTTTGCAGAATTTGCGGTGAGCTGCCAAGGCATTAAAAAAGCCGAAAGAGGCTTTCGGCTTTTTTATATTGTATCATTGATCAGAGCACTCGGCAATGACGAATTATTTCCCGTGCGAAAAGCTGAACCGGAACTTGTCAAGATGGTTTTCGCCACAAAAACAAATTAGGCAGTCTTTTGTGAATGCTAGTAGCAGTCTGATTGGTCTGTCCTGTGGGAAGACTGGTCATGCAGTTCATCCGTTTTTCTCATACGAGCCTTCAGAGTTTTTATGCATAACAATAACTCGATTGTTCTTCCTTTTACGAATCGCATTTTCCTAGCGCGCAGGGTCCACAGAACAGCCTGCACTTCACCTGCGCCACGCAGCGCAACGGTGTCAGCTGGAAGCGCGTGTTGGGCGCGGGTCACATGGAATCGGTTTCGATTCTTCCAATGACACGCCATGCCAGCAGGGTCAACCACCGAGAAGGCTCCTTTTTCTGACCAAACTCCCAATCCTTCCATGCAGCCCAGATTGAACCAGGAGTAAAACGCCCTTGTCGATCTGCCTTGCTTTTCAGTATCTCAAGCATGTTCAATAGCCGGGCATCTTTTTTGAGCCATGGGAACCGTGACAGTACATCAAGCATATGTATAAGGTCATACCAAACAAAAGGCACTTTGAGTTTGCGAAAATCGATGCCCATATAGAACATATACGGGTGTCGTGTCGTACTTTCATTCCATAATGTGAGAATTGTATCTGCTCCTGTATGACAGGCAGAACTATTGCGTAATGCTTCAATTTCGGAAAGCGCTTTGAGCATGGCTAAAGTCGCAAATGGGCAGGGGTCGTCTTTGCGCCCTGGCCCGCGAAATGTGCCCAATTCCTTTGAAACAACACATGGCCAACCGTTGTCGCGTACCAGTCCCACCAGATACTTGATAGCCGCCTGCACCACTGGTTCATTTTCTACGCCAAGCTTGACCAAGGCATAAACGATGAGCGGAGCATCGCATAACGCCCACGCCCATTGATCCTCACCTGTCCCTCCATAATGCACGGGGATATTCATGGGAAGTTGGAAAGGCCCTTCGGCCGACTGGTGCTTCAAGATACGCGCAACGATTGTGTCCACACCTGGATCAGTGGCAGTAAGTCCCAGATCGGCGATGAACGTCAACTTATGAAATGGTTGACTGGCACTCTTGTGGCTTGATATGACCGTTCCCGGCCATCCAGATAGTTCCGCTACCAGGTCTTGTACCTTGGCATTCGCCAACATTGACTTCCGGGCTGACTTGACCTGAGGGTCGTTCTCGGATTGTCCCAACAAGTCGCGTCTTGCCCGATATTCAATCCAGGGTTCACCTTCAATTAACCAATCAATGGGTATTTTCATGGCTCTGATCCTTGCTAATAGCGCTGTGTTTTGCCGCCCAACGACACAGAGTTCAGCAGCTGCGACCGAGCGCAGCGAAAGAGCAGTCGGCTACAGCGAATGGTTGGGAGGCAAGAGGCTGTGATAACACACTACCGCTTTTCAGCTTCCTTTATGACTCTCCGTACACGGGATGATTCCGAACTCCTCAAGGCAGGCGAGCGATTCGCCAACACTTCAAGAAACTCACCTTTGTTTTCGTCGTTGACGGCCACAAGAATTTTCTCCGCGTGTTGTGCCACATCTTTGGGGCGGCACGTTCGCAGATGGTTCAGCAGGTATTGGAATATCTGCTTTCGGTATTCCTCATTCCTGGCAGCTACAAT
>JAJTBL010000164.1 GCA_021286925.1 Spirochaetia bacterium
TTCCCAGGATTCAGGATCCCGTCCGGATCGAAGGCCCGCTTGATGTGCTTCATCATCTCGAGGGCAACAGGATCCAGGGTGATGCCGATAAATTTTTTTCGCTTGTTGCCGATTCCGTGCTCCCCCGAGATGGTGCCGCCAAATTGGCGCGTTATCTGGTAAAGCTCGCCGAGAATGCCATCAAGCCGGGTAAGCCAGGTATCCAGGCTCCAGCCGCCCGGCTTGACAATGGTCGCGTGAAGATTCCCGTCTCCCGCGTGCCCATAGCAAGGTATCTGAACCTGTTCTTTCCGAGAAAGCTCCGCAAGTTCCCGCATGAAGCCAGGGATTGCGGCAGTCGGCACAACAATATCCTCAAGGCTTTGATGGGGACTCTGCACTTTGAGCGCTTCAGCGATATTTCGTCTGACATTCCAAATCCTGTCCATTGTAGTCCGGTTGTCCGCGACATAAACCGGATTGGCACCGCAGGATTCGCACACATCGCCGATGCTCATATACGATCGCGCCACTTCCTCTTTCGCCGTTCCGTCCACTTCGATCAGAAGCATCGCCTGGGCTTCACCATAGGGTATCGTTTCATTGAGATAGGAGCAGGAAGCCAGAATGCTGGCTCTGTCCATGTATTCAATACTGGTCGGAACGATGCGCGAACCGGTCATGATACGCGGAACTGCTGAAATGGCGGATTCGACGCTGGAAAAACTGGCAAGCAGAATGGCTCGATAGCGGGGAGCGGGGAGCAGGCTCAAGGTTATCTCAGTGACAATTCCAAGCGTGCCTTCGGAACCTGCCATCAGATGGATGAGGTCATAGCCGGTAACGTCCTTGCGGAGTTTGCCTCCCAGACGCATCACGGAGCCATTGGCCAGGACAACTTCAAGGCCGGTGATGTAGCGCGACGTCACCCCGTATTTGACAGCCTTCCCGCCGCCAGCGTTTTCCGCGACATTGCCTCCCAGAAAGCAGGTTTCCAGGCTCATGGGATAGCCGGCAAAAAACAAGCCGTCCTTTTTCAGCGCTTCATTGATGGAATTGGTCACAACGCCGGGTTCCGCGACGATCATGAGGTTTTCAAGATCGATTTCCTTGATTTTGTTCATTTTTTCGAACGACATGACAATGCCGCCGAAAACCGGCACACAGCCGCCTGAAAGCCCAGAACCGGCGCCTCGCGGCGTAACCGGGATGTGATGCTCTGAAGCCAGCTGCATGATAGCTGAAACCTGATCGGTGGACTGGGGAAAAACGACCGCTTCGGGCATGCCGGCGTACTGTTTTTCTGCGGTTTCGTCATGGGAATATCGTTCCATGGCACCTGTATCTTCATAGATCACCAGTTGTTCGCCGCAGATTTCTTTAAGCTTCGCGGCAATTGCCGAATTCAGTCTGCCATAGGTAGCGGTCATCGCTGTGCCTCCCGCGCCGATAGATGGTTTTTGATCGCCTCTGTCAAAGATGGAAGAAAATCGAAGATATCAGCCCGGACGGCGATGTCTGATACTGAAAACATGGGCGCATCCGGGTCTGCGTTGATAGCGACGATAAAGCCCGAAGTCTGCATGCCCGCCAGATGCTGGATTGCGCCGGAAATGCCGCACGCCAGGTACAGATCTGGCGAGACGGTATGACCGGACAGTCCGACCTGCCGGGGATAGTCTGCCCAGCCGCGGTCTACAGCTTCCCTTGAAGCCCCTATGCCGGCATCGAGCACCAGCGCGAGATCCCGGATCAGGTGAAGGTTGTCCTTTTTTTTCAGCCCCCTGCCAAAGGCGACAATCCGGACTTTGCTGTCCAGGGTTTCGTCACGTTTGAGGGGCTTTTCCTCAAGCAGTTCCATGCCGTTTCCTGAAATTGTGCCGTCCAGACCTCGCATTTCAAAAATGCAGGACGTTGCGCTTTGGATTAGGCGAGGTTTTTGGGAATGCGGACGGACTGTCGCCATCTGAGGCCGTTTGCCAAGCGTCCTGATGGTTGCCATGATGTTGCCACCTGCGGCTGGCCTGGTCTGCAAGAGCTCTCCGCTTGCAATGTCGAAGGCAAGGCTGGTGCAGTCAGCGGTGAGGCCGAGTGAAGACAGTGCAGCCAGGTAGGGCATGACGGAGCGGCCATAGGTGGTCGCCCCCGCAAGAAAAACATCGGGGCTTTCTGATGCAAGAAGGCGGTCCAGGTAGCCTGCGGTCAGCGCTATCTCGTGCGGGGCGAGGCGGGAGTCGGGACAATGGATGATCCGGTCTGCCCCATAGCTGAAGAGAATTTCCGGCTCGCTTGCCGGCCCGCAAAGCACCGCCGTCGTCAGGATATGCTCTTTTGACCCCAGACTATGCGCCCACTGCAAAAGCTCAAAAGAAATAGGAAGCACGTTGTCGTGCCTGGCTTCCGCCAGGATCCAGACTGATCTTTTTGGGCTCGAACTGTCGGAAGCGGCGGTCTGAGTTCCTGCGGGAGAATTATCCTGGCTCTGAGCTCCGTCAGGCGCTTCAGCACAAGCTTGTACTGAAGACTGTGCCGAAGCTTGTGCTGAAGCTTGTGCTGAAGCTTGTGCTGAAGCTTGTGCTGAAGCTTGTGCTGAAGCCGGCAATGCCGCTGTCTCCGGAAAAAGCCCCCGGGCTTCGAGCGCGGCCAGCACGGTTGCGATGGCTCGTTTTTTGCCTTCAGGATCGGTAGCATCCAGGATGACTGCATGGCGGGCAATTTTGGGGCTCGAAATCTTGGCAACTCGAGTCGGAGACCCATTGTTCCCAACAATTTCCGGGTTCAGCGCAAGTTCCTTAGTTCCAAGAACCGGAATCGAGCGTCCAAAAGCTCGTTTTTTGCCGGAAAGCGTTGGCAGACGCGGCTCGCCGACTGCCTTTGTGACGCTGATCACACAGGGCATCGGCATGCGAATTCTTTCTATATCCGTTTCAAGAATCCTTTCAATCAGCAGAGTTCCAGCTTCCATGCTCAGCGAGCTGGCATAGGTCATCACCGGCAAGCCAAGGAAGGCAGCCACTTCAGGACCCACTTGCCCGGTATCGCCGTCAGTTGCCCGCTCGCCGCAAAGCACAAGATCCGGAACACCGACAGAGGAGACCGCTGCGGCCAAAGCCTTCGCGGTAGCCCAGGTGTCTGAACCTGCGAACTCCTTGCCGCTGACGAGAATTGCATCATCGCACCCCATGGATACCGCTTCCGCCAGCGCGGCAGCCGCATGTCCCGGCCCCATGGAAATGGCGATTATTTTGATTTGAGGATTTGCGTCTTTCAGCCTGAGCGCTGCTTCAAGCGCATAAAGATCCAGCGGATTTATAATCGAACTGTCCTCTTTTCGCACGACTGTTCCGGCAGCCTCATCCATAACGAGGGAGTCGGTTTCTGGAACTTGCTTTATAAGCACGATAATTGTCATAGCATCATAGTAACAGAATAAAAAATATTTTCAATAGTTAATTTTTTATGGATTGAAATTTCGATTGCAATATTCAGGCGAATGGAATATTGCGAAAGTCTTATTTTATCTATATTGTCATGGGAAGGAGCATACCATGAAAATTGTCCGCTATGAAAAGAATGGCCGCGAGTTTTACGGTTTTCTCGAAGGCCCGTCGATTGTCAGAGCTGAGGGAGATCTTGCTCAGGGACTTGCTAGAACCGCGCACAAGGATGCGCTGGCCGAAGTCAGGCTTCTGGCGCCCTGTGTACCGACCAAAGGTGTCTGCATTGGGCTCAATTATCGGGATCACGCGATGGAGCTCGGGCTTGCATTGCCGACAGCGCCTGTCGTTTTTCTCAAACCCTCTACCTCGCTGATAGGTCCTGGCGATTGGATTGACTATCCCGAACTTTCGCATCGGGTCGATTATGAGGCGGAACTGGTTGCCGTCATTGGCAGGAAGGCAAAAAATGTCCCGACAGAGCAGGCTTTGGAGTATGTGCTTGGATATACCTGCGGCAATGATGTGACCGCCCGCGACCTACAGCCCAAGGATGGGCAATGGACTGTCGCCAAATCCTTTGATACCTTCATGGCGCTTGGCCCCTGGATTGAAACTGAGCTCGATCCCTCCGATCTGAAAATCCGCGCAATTCTCAATGGCACTCAGAAGCAGTCGTCAACCACCGCCAATCTCATTTTTGATGTCCCGCACCTGGTCTCATGGCTCTCAAGAATCATGACCCTGCTTCCCGGCGATGTCATCATGACCGGCACGCCATCCGGGATCGGACCGATGCAGAAAGGCGATGAGATCGCGATTGAAATCGAGGGTATCGGAACGCTCAGCAACAAAGTCCGCTGACCCCAGGAGTTTGGCATGGTTGTTTTTTCCCGCGTTCTGTCTATTTTTATCCTGGTTGTTGTCGGTTTTGCAGCCAGAAAATACAAGATTTTGGATGGTCCAATGGTCAAAGGACTGTCCGGGCTCATTCTGAATGTTGCCATTCCCTTTACCATCATCGCCAGTTTTGACCGGAGCATTCCCTCATCCGCAATGCCTGATCTTTTCAGAATGGCGCTCTGGGCTGCCGCGATTCATGCTTTCGGCATTCTTTTTTCTG
>JAJTBL010000165.1 GCA_021286925.1 Spirochaetia bacterium
CGCCTTGCCAGAATCCTCATGGCAATACGGAACAATGCAGCAGCGCTTGTATTCTGCCTTGGCGAAGACGCGGATAGACTCGGTAGGGCGAAGGAAATTGTGCATGCACAGTCGGCAGGACGCAGCAGCGTGGAAATAGATATCACAGAGCCAGGGGTGGCCGAACTCTGCTGTCTTTTTGATGAAGCATATTTTGTTGTTCCGGGCGACGAAGAAATGCGCAAAAAGATGGAAGATTGCATGTTCAGACGAACTGCCTATTTTTCAAAAGAAAATAAAGTTTTGGAGGTGTGAGCATGGTCGAGGTTCTTTTGGTGGAAGACGACCCTTTCACGAGAGAAATGATGATGACAACGCTCCGCTCGATGGGCTACCATGCCGCGATGGCCAGCAATGGGCAGGAAGCTGTCGAATTTCTCCAAAACGAGAAAGCTGAGGTCGTTCTGATGGATGTCGCCATGCCGGTTATGAACGGCATGGAGGCCTCCAGGCAAATCAAAAAGGAAGGAAGCGACTCTATTGTCATCATGCTGACTGCCTTTGGCGACGAAAAGGCAATGGAGGAAGCGGCCGAAGCGGGCGCCGATGACTATCTCACCAAACCTGTGGAGATGCGTGCGCTCAAGGCGCGCATTGAACTTGCCAAAAAGGCCAGAACCTTTCATATCGCGCGAGCAAAACTCCTCAGCCAGAATAAAATGCTCATAGGAGCTCAAGAAAAAAAGATTAGCGCTTATATCGAGGAAAACTATTCCCTGGCCGAAGAACTCTTCACCAGGCTTTCGCTCGCGGCCGAGTTCCGCGATGACGACACCTACGAGCACACGATGAGGGTCGGCCGGAATGCTTCAATAATTGCGCAATATTTCGGAAAAGATGCTGAATATTGCTATCGTATCACCAAGGCAGCCCCACTGCACGATATCGGCAAAATCGGCATATCGGATACCATTCTTCTCAAGCCGGGGAAATTGAATAACGAAGAATTCGAGATAATAAAGACGCATACATCCATTGGAAAAAAGATTCTGACTGGTTCATCAACGAAAATTCTCCAGCTAGCCGAATCCATTGCCTATTCGCATCATGAGCGATGGGATGGCTCCGGCTATCCGCAAGGATTGCAGGGCGAATCGATCCCCCTCGAGGGAAGAATCGTCTGTATCGCCGATTCGATGGATGCGATGTTCTCCAAGCGGCCCTACAAGGAAAAAATGCCGCCGGAAAAGGTCAGGGAAGAGCTTCAGAAAAATCGTGGCTTGCAGTTCGACCCTGTGATGGTCGATGCCGTGCTCGAACACTGGGATACTCTTTTAGAATTTTATTCAGCTTGAAGGCTGAAAACATAGTTTGCTGCTATTGCCGAATCGGTGAAAATCATGCAATAGCATCAAATCTCAGCTATTTGAAAGACTCTGCTATGCATCGCTTTTTTTCTCGCTTAACAGCCGCTCAAGCCCGTCCAAAATCAGATTGAGCCCGAATTCAAAATCAGCTTTTTCATCATAACCTGTTTCCATTGATAGTTCGACCATACGCGAAAGACAAGGATAGTATCCTGTTGCCAGATTAATGCTGAATGTTTCAGCATTTTTACGCTGGTCTTCTTCTCCTCCTGATGTCATGCTTCGGCGCTGCAGCTCAAATCCGTAAATATAGCTGTCCATGAGTGAAAAAGCGCGCCCAGCCAACTCCAGCGAAAACCCAGCGCGTTCCAGCGATCCAAGCATCATTTCAAAGTAGCGAAGGCGGGAAGGACTTGCGGTAAGACGCGAATCTATAAGGTTGCCTGCCCATGGATGCCGCTGAAACGCATGGCGCGCAGAAATAGCTCTTTCATACATTGCTTCACGCCAGTTGGATGTATTTGAAGGAATAATGATTTCGTCAAGAACCATATCTAGGAGGTTGTCTATGAGTTCATCTTTATTGGCGACATGGTTGTAAAGCGACATTGCTTCAACCCCAAGCTGGTTTCCCAATGCGCGCATAGACAGCTTTTCAATCCCTTTTTCATCTAAAATGGCCATAGCTGTTTTTAGAATTATTTCTCGTGTGAGCGGTTCTCTTGGTGTTTTTTCTGATGATGTCGAGCTATTCATTCTTTTCCTGCCTGCTTGACTGATTTACAGTGTAAGTATTATGCTTACACTGTAAGTATACAGCGGAAAACCTGCAGAAGCAAGAGAGTCCGCTATACGAAGAAGAAAAGAGGAGAAGCATGAAATGAAGACCTTTCAGAAGGCTGGCGGTATCTCCGCTCTTGGAGCGGCTGCGACGTATCTATTTGCAATGGGAATGGCCGCGACTGTTTTGAATCCCATGATGGTTTCGACCTTGAGTATCCAGGATTACATGAGTTTTCTCATGTCAAACAGGATTCTTGTGTTTATCTGGCATTTTTCAATGTACTTGGTAAATGGTCTATGTCTGATAGTTCTTGCGTTTGCACTGTATGAAAGGTTGAAGTCAGCATCACCCCGGCTAGCGGCTATCGGGGCGATACTTGGTTTCATATGGGCTGTGTTTGTTTTCTTGAGCGGGCTGATAACAATTTACAGCAATGAATCACTTGTTGTTTTGAGCGCAAATCAGCCGGCATTGATTGAACCTATCAAGAGAACGCTGGACATGATTACTTCAGGAATTGACTCGTCTGACAAATTCCTTGGATGTCTCTGGGTTGGACTTTCTAGCTTAGCTGCTTTCCGAAATAAGATCTTTCCAAAAGCTATAAATCTGTTCGGGATGGTTATCGGTTCGGCTGGATTAATTGGAACACTAGTTCCGGTGCTTGGGTTTGTAAGCTATGCTTTTGGAGTTGGTGCAATTATTTGGTGGCTAGCAATAGGAATCCTAATGCTGAGGAATCAAGAGGCTGGAATCATTGACAAAACCCCGGTTCGGGTATAGGTTGAAATACAACCATTCCAACCGGAAGGCGGCAATCCAATGAGTTATTCCGATCCCACCCAATTGGGTATTCTCGCTTGCCCCGGCGCCGAAGCGTTCGCGGACCAGGTGGTCCGGAAGCTGGCCGGGATTTACAAGCGGCGTTTTGATCGCAAGACCCAGGCTCTTGCGTCTCGGTATCATGTGAGTCAGGAACTGGCCATCCGCAAAATCAATTTTGCCAACGATGCCAATTCCAGCCTCCTCTTCAATCCAGGGCCGACTGACAAATATCGGCCGCCGCATTTCAAGATCAACGCGCGCCACACCTTTTTCGCCAACGGCGAAATAAAGACCGAAATTCTCGAGTCGGTGCGCGGCAAAGACCTGTATATTTTCCAGGATATCGAAAATCACCAGCCCATCGCTTTCAACGATGGGTCTGTGCATCGGGTGATGAGCGTCAATGACCACATTTTCAACCTCTTTGTCACCATCGATGCTGCCATGCAGGCGGGCGCCAACCGGATCAATCTGGTTCTGCCGGTTTATCCTTATGCGCGTCAGCACAAGAAAAAGGGCAGAGAAGGCCTCACTGCGGCTCGGGTGGGCATGATGCTCGAGAACCTGGGCGTTTCGCGGATTGTCACGTTGGATATCCACTCCCGTGAGATCGAGAACTGCTTTGATAAGCTGCGCCTGGAAAATCTCCACGCGTCCTTTCAGATTATCGAAAAGCTGATGACCATCATCGATATAAAAACCGAGGACCTGGTTGTGCTCGCGCCGGACACCGGTGCGGTTGACCGTAACAAATTCTATGCCAACGCCCTGCAGCGCCCGCTCGCGCTTCTGTATAAGGAACGCGATTATTCCAAAGTGACCAAGAGCGCTTCTGATTCGAATATCAGCGAAATGCGGCTTTTGGGCGATGTCAAAGGCAAAATCGTATTCATGGCCGATGACATGATCGGAACCGGCGGCACGCTCATCAAGGGCATGCGCAACCTGAGAGATCTGGGTGCTGAAAAGGTTATCTGTGCAGCTTCATTGCCCATGTTCACCGGCAGCGCTGTTGAAGATTTCGATAAAGCCTACCGAGAGGGGCTCTTTTACCGCATAATCGGAACCAATGCCATATATCATCAGGAATTACTTCAAAAAGAATGGTACATCCAGGCCGATGTCACCGGGCTTTTCGCGCAAATTGTCAGCCTCATTCATCATGACCGCTCGCTCTCATCGCTCCTCGATAACCGCGATGTGGTCGCCAGGCTTATCAAGAAGCAGATGAACAAGAATTCTGCCTGGCAGGAAGGGCATCAGAAAAATGCTCCGCAGCAACACAAACCAGAAACTCCGGACGACCAGGCTATCCCCTACGGTCCCGCCGAGGATCTGTAAGCTGTTCCCGCGGGTTTGAAGCATGCAGATTGTCAAAATGGTGCCATCCTGCAAAGCGCTCGTCTTTGATATGGACGGCACCCTTTATTCGAACCGAGAATACGGACAATTTCAAGAAGATTCCCAGGTTCGCAGACTGGCGCAACACCTCGGCATATCCTATGAAGATGCCGTCTTGCGCCTCGAAACTAGCCGGAAAGCGCGCAAAACCAGCATGGGACAGCATTTTTTGTCGCTTGG
>JAJTBL010000166.1 GCA_021286925.1 Spirochaetia bacterium
GCGTATGAAAACACTGAGCGGTACAAAGCGCTCGCGTTCTCGGACGGGCATCCCATGCAGGTTGAATTTGCTGGCATCCTGGCTTCCTCGAAACAAAAGAAGGACGCTGAAAAATTTCTCGATTTCCTGCTTTCACCTGAAGTGCAAGCCATCCTGCCAGAGACCCAGTGGATGTATCCGGCAAACACGATGATCAAGCTTCCCGACTCCTTTTCCGTCATTCCTCAGGGGATAACCACCATCAAAGCCGAAGTAAAGAATCTTGAAAAAGATCCGGAAATCGCGGCATCCATACTTTCCGGGCAGAAATAAGTTCCGGCGGATAGTATGGGTGAAAAAAACAGGCAGAGCGCCGGCAGTTTTCTGACCGTTCTTGTCATGCTGCTGACGCTCCTTCCGGTCTTCTCCTTTATTGTTTTCACACTCAGTAAATCGGGGACACCAGGCACTGAAGAAAGTACTGTTTTTTTCACCGCAAGCCGCCTGTTGACAAAAGCCAACCTGCGGGCGCTGAGTTTCAGTCTGCAGCAAGCGGCACTGAGTACCATCAGCGCTGTAGCTATTGGGCTCCCAGGAGCTTATTTTGTTGCTCGATATCGATTTAGGACACGGCGGCTTTTCTTTTCTCTGGCTGCCGTTCCTTTTTGCCTGCCTCCTGTCCTGGTAATTCTTTCCTTTATTCTGTATTTTGGCAAATCAGGCTTTCTTGCTGCCGCTTTTGCCCGAGCCGGTCTTCCCTTTCTGAAGTCATCCAGTTTTCTGTACAGTATGACAGGACTTGTCTTTATCCATGCATTCTATAATTTTCCCATTGTCATACAGACTGTCGGCGCGCTTTGGTCCCAGCTGCCGGATTCCCGAGAGGAGGCAGCGCGAACACTGGGAGCTGGACGTGCCAAAGCCTTTCTGGCCGGTACCCTGCCCTACCTCCTCCCTGCATTGTTTCAGGCGGCCAGTCTGATTTTCCTTTTCTGCTTTTTCAGTTTTACCCTCGTGCTGGTTTTCGGCGGACTTTCAGGCTCGACACTGGAAGTAGAAATCTACCGTGCGACACGCTTTTCCGGAGATTATTCAAAAGCGCTCTTTCTTGGCATTGTCCAAACTGCCATGGCAATGCTGGTGGTTTCGATTTTTGTTCATTTCGACAATAAAACGACCCAGATTGCCAAGGGCTTTGGGGTGGGCCGCACGCGCCCGGAACCCCACGGTCAAGCCAGAATAGCCTTGTTTCTGTATCAGCTGATGGTTGCCGTGTTTTTTATCGGACCGCTGATCGCCCTTGTTTTTGAAGGCTTTACCGTGCGCTCATCTTTGGCGGGAAACGCGCAGATTGGTATTGGAAATTTTGAAAAAATTTTCAAAGATGGGGGCAAGCCCCTGGTGCCTGCGCTTTTCAACAGCCTGATCATTGGAGCTGTGGTGGCCGCTGCCGCAACCGTGATTGGACTTGGAATCGCCGCTTCCGAGCATTATGGCAAACAAAAGACCAACATCCTGACTGCATTGCCGCTGGCGCTTTCACCAGCCATTGTTGCGCTTGGCTGGGCAACCCTCCTGCAGTCCAGCTCGATAGCAGCGATTATTGCGGGTCAGACGGTGATGGCCTGGCCTTTTGTCGCAAGGAACCTCGGCGCTTCCTTTAAATCGCTCGACCGGACCAAATATGAAGCAGCTCGCGTGCTGGGAGCGCACAAAGCTCAAGCGTTTTGGCGTGTTGATATGCCGATGCTGCTTCCTTCCATCGCAAGCGCCGGCGCCTTTGCCTTTGCCATCGCGTTGGGCGACGCGAATATTCCCATAATTCTGGGAAGCGGGAAGTATGAAACCCTGCCCTTGCTTCTCTACCGCCTGGTTTCGGCCTATCGTTTCAGTGAAGCCTGCGCGGTTGGAATTGTGCTCGCGATTGTCGCGGGTATCGCGTTTTATTTGAAAGAGAAGACCAGTGAGCTACTGTAATATTGAAACCCTTCATTTTATCCGCAAAGGTTTTGCGGTGCATGTCTCCTTCGAACTGGAAAAAGGAAAGACAGCGGTCATCCTTGGACCTTCCGGATCCGGCAAGACGACGCTGCTGCGCTGTATCGCTGGTTTGGAACAGCCTGCCAGCGGCAGAATTATTTTAAATGGCAAAGATATCACAGATCTGCCGCCTGAGAAGCGGAATATCGGCTTTGTCTTTCAGGACCTGGCGCTTTTTGACCACCTGACCGGCCGCCAGAATATCGCCTTCGGCCTGAAACTGCGAAGCATTCCTGCCGGAGAGATTGAAAAAACCATTGACAGGCTTGCCAGGAAATTGCAGATAGCCCACCTTTTGGATAGAAAACCGCACACCATGTCAGGCGGTGAAAAACAGCGCCTCGCGTTTGCCCGCTCTCTGGCGATTCAACCCGAGCTTCTTCTGCTCGATGAGCCGCTTTCTTCGCTCGATGCGCCGCTGCGAAAAGAATTGCGCGGCTTTATCCGCGAGAAACTCAGCGCCGAGGGGCTGACCGCGATACATGTAACACATGACGTCCAGGAAGCGTTTGAACTCGCTGATGTCATTTTTCTTATGGATAAAGGAATTATTCGGCATGCTGGCACACCGGCAGCTTTGCGTGAAAGCCCGCCCGATGCGTGGACGGCTCGTTTTCTCGGACTGGGAAATCTCATTCCAGCGGTACCGGCAGGGCTGAGCGATGCAACTGCTGATTTCTTGACTGCACTCGGCACGGTCCGAGCGCTCAGACCAAGACAAAGACCACAACCTCAAACAGGAGAGCCTGGAGAACATTATGTTCTTTTCATTCCGGATTCCGCTTTCATTATCGGTGAATGCGGCGGTTCAGAGGCAGCGCGCCATGGATTGCGGCTTCGCGGCACGGTCAGCAAAAATATTTTTGAAGGCACTAGTATGCGCGCAGAAGTCATCATGGAAACGAACTCACCAGAAAAAATGACAAAACTTGAATTGCCGGCCGGCGGCGGCATTTTCGTGCCAGGAGCCGAAATCGAATTCGGCATCAACCCTGACCGTTGCCGTGTTTTGCCTGAGCAGTCCACCGATCACGAATGAGTTTCGCGCAATCGTCAGCGCTCATGCCTGCATGCCAGATGAGCCGGAAATGAGCGGTTTCATGGTAGAGCGGACCGCGCTGAGCGCTGAGTTGCTTGATTCGCGTATCCAGGTCGCCTGCGGCAATAAGCGGCCGGTTTGAACGTTCTTCCGAAAGACGCCGACTCAATTCATGTTCGGGAACATCAAGCCAGACGACAAAACTTCGGGCTCTCAGCATGGCACGGTTTTCTGTGCGAAGGATAATCCCGCCGCCGCAGGAAAGAACCATACCATCCTTATACTTGGAAAATATGCCCGCTAGCGCCGCAGACTCGATATCTCTGAACCCGGCTTCACCCTTCTGCGCAAAAATCGCTGGGATATCACACTGCGCTGTTTTTTCGATTTCGCTGTCCAGATCGACAAATGGGCAGTCCAGAAGGCTGGCAAGGCATCGCCCCGTCATGGACTTCCCGCTTCCCATCATGCCAATGAGGCTGATAATTGAATTCATTGCAAAATATCCCGAATTACGCATTCCCAGTTGCCGCCGGCAATTTTTTCCACATCGGATGATGTATAGCCGCGCTGCGAAAGCCTCTCCAATAGCTGCGGGTATTGTGAAGCGTCCGCTAGGACTCTTCGTTCCGGCTCATCCTTGAAACCGTCAAAATCGGAACCAAGCGCTGCGCACGCAATGCCGCCAACCCTGATGATATGATCGATATGGGCAACCAAGCGGTCCAAATAGGAAACTCCGGTCTTGTCTGAAATAAAATTGGGCACAAAAACCACACCAACAGCCCCGCCAGAATCCGCAATTGCCCGTATCTGCTGATCGGTAAGATTTCTGGGATGGTCAAATACAGCCCGGGCATTGGAGTGCGATGCAATAAAGGGGCGGCGCACCTGCCGGGCAAGATCCCAAAAAGCCTCATCGGACAGATGCGAAGCATCGATGATGAGATGCATGGCTTCCAGCTGTTCAACCAAGCGATGTCCGGCTTCGGTCAGCCCGCCCTCCCCTTCGCCTTTGACGCCGCGCGCATAGGCATTCCTTCTGTTCCAGGTCAAACCGACTGCTCTAACCCCGCGCGTGTAGAATTCAGGCAAGTGTTCCGCGTTTTGGCCTAGCGCTTCAGCCCCTTCAATAGAAAGCAGGGTTCCGACTTTTTCACCTGGAACCGCGCGGCTCAGGTCTTCAGCGGAGAGCACCGGGAAGAGCCGCCCTTCTGCACCTGCACAGAGTTTTTCATAGATATCGATGAGCGACAGCGTATGCTCATATGCTGAGTCAAGATAGGCATCATCGCAGAAAAGTGCCATGAACTGGCATCGGACTTGCCCTGCAAGGAGCTTTGGCAAGTCCAGATGCGCGTTATCGTTGTTTTGGAAGAAATCCCGGGGCGGAGTCCCGCGTTCGGAGTCGTATCCAATGCCTGCAATTTCAAGCAGGGTATCACAGTGCGCATCGATAATCGAAACATCG
>JAJTBL010000167.1 GCA_021286925.1 Spirochaetia bacterium
CATTAATGAATCCATACTATGCTCCTTATTTCGATTTCAATTTCGATAAAATTCGAATTTTAATGACTCGTGTAACCTGAGTCATACCCTTTTTCAGGCTTGCCGTACGGTGCGCTGCATTACCCATGAGGATTCGGCTGCTCTGCTTCATCCTCCCACCTCCTTATTTTTGGACTCGCGGTGTTTTCCGCATGTCTGAATAAAAAAAAAAGGACCGGCTCATTGGAGCCGGTCCCCGTTTTACAAAAAGAGTAAGCTAAACGCCCAGCGCCGGCTCCGCTGTGGCGGTCCGGTTATTATTGTTGAGAAGGTTGCTGTAAAATGCTGTGCGCTTCATGATGAACGAACTCTAATGTATAAAAATTGGCATGTCAAGCATAATTATGAGCATTATTTATAGAATTTTTACAATTGGGCCTTTTTTCGAGGGAGCGATCTCGATTTTCACGGGCGAAGGATGGTGCCGTTGGCAATATCGTTCGATATGAGCCAGTAAAATTCCGCTTTCTATGTCGGAAAGAGGATAGGAAAGCGTTATTCTCGAACGTTCCTGTTCGGCATATGCTCGTGATAAAGCCCCAAAATAGCGAACAAGGTCCAAAACCGCAGGCAGCAGTTGTTCCTTGCCCCTTTGCCCATAGATTTTCCTAAGAACTGCAATTTGCAGTTCTTCAATCTGCCGATGCGTCATCAGCTGGTGTTTCCAACCTTGTGCTGGCAAGCATTCAAGGCACTCGATAAAAAAACAGGAGGGTTTGAGCTTCAACGGTTTGATGATCGCTAAAAACCAGGGGACGGCTCGACCCCGTGAATAAAATATTTCGCAGGCTTTTGCCACCTTTCCTGCCTTTTCCATATCATATCGAGAAAACCCGGGATGCTGACGGAGCAAATAAGGAGGCTCAGGTTCCGCTTCCAGATCGAATTCAACCCGCTGGTCATAGAGAATGGTCCCTGGCAAAACAGCCAGCGGGAAAATATCGAGATGATTCGGCTGAAGAGAGAGCGCGAAATCGATGCTCTCAAAAAAGCTTTCCATTGTATCACCGGGAAGCCCATACATGAGGTCCAGGCCGAAAACAACCTGGGACTGATTTAAAAATCGAATTTTCTCAGCAAAAAGCTTTCGGTCAATCGAACGTCCCACGGTCTTCAAGACCGCCGGATCCGCACTCTGCAAGCCAATTTGCAATGAACAGGGCAGGCGTTCGAAAGCTTCAGCTAACGCAGGGGTAAGCAATTCAGCCCGAATTTCCAGATACCAGTATACCGATGGGGCTTTTTTCGCCAGCAGCTCGATCATAGCAAGAGCTCGAGCAGGTTTCAAATTAAAGGTGGGATCCAACACAAAAACTTTTGAAACAGCCCATTTTTCAAAAAGCTCGAGCTCAGCCTCAAGCCGTTTTTTCGGAAAGGCTCGTACCCGTGTACTGCCTCGGCCTTCATAGCAGTAGGTACAACGGTAGGGACACCCTCGCGTCATTTCCCAGGCCACCTCCCGGTCTGCCGAGGGGACAAGATAACCTGAAAGCCAGGGAGATGCGAGTTCTTCCGGCTCACAGGGGATAGAAGGGATGAATTGCAGTTTTTTCTGTCTTGATCCTGCGGCAGCGAAAAGAAATTCATCCCACAACCAGCGCGCGAAGCTCTTTTCTGCTTCGCCTAGAAAAACTGCGTCAAAAGGAATTTCGACTTTTTTTTCATTCGATATCGAAGCATCGTGAATCAAAGCCGCGCAATATTCAGCATCCGGCCCCCCTGCGACCAGACAAGGCGCGGATTCCGAAGTTCGAATTTCACGCGCAAGCTGAAAGACTCTTTGAGTATTCCATGCGTAGAGCGAAAAGCCGACAATGTCTGGCTTGCTCTCGAGAATCCTTTGTGCAGTCAGTTCTTCGCCGTGATTTTCGAGAATAGTGATTTCAAGCTTTGGCCGCGGTCCGTCAATTGTTTTCATGAATTGTTCGAGATACGCCGCGATTGACGCAACACCCAAGGGGACGAATGAAGTCTTGTTTTCGGGATGAATCATCACAAAAATCAGGCGGACAAAGGTTCTTTTCATGTTGAAGCAAAAGTTTAGCATGAATCCAAGTAGCCTCTCAACACAATAGGTGATGTATGATGAGCATTTCGTTTAGGGTGCCTATGTCCCTACAGGTTCCAACTTGACGCCCCATGCTCTCTATGATAAGTTTCCCCCCGATATGAATCCCATCGACGATAAACTGACCAACTCGATTCTTGCCTGTCTCTTTGCAGCGCTCATTTCGATTGGCGCTTATATCGCTTTCCCGCTACCTGGAACACCGGTACCGATTGTTCTGCAGAACATGTTCATCATGATCGCCGCATTGGTGCTGGGTCCGTGGTGGGGATTAGCCACAGTTTTCATTTATTTATTGCTCGGTGCTGGCGGCATGCCTGTCTTTTCCGGAGGAACCGGCGGTTTCATGAAATTTGTTGGACCAACCGGAGGATATCTATTTGGCTACATGCCCGCCGCCGTTGCGATTGGATTTATTGCGTTGAAAGGAAAAGGAACATTGCTTGCAAATATCCTGGCATGTTCAGCTGGGATGGCTATCGTTTATCTTTTCGGTGTAGTTCAATTAAAATTCGTCCTTAATTCTTCTTGGGGCAAAGCGATAACTGCAGGTTTCCTTCCTTTTGTTATTGGGGATATCATTAAAATAGTCCTTGCCGCAGTTCTTGCGCCAAAGCTGATTAAAGGCTTGGAACATCTCTCTGAACGTGAATCGGATGGCTGAGCTTTTCAGAACTGAGGGGCTGACTCATGTTTTCAAATCCGGCCAAGCTGGATTAAGGAATATTTCGCTTCATATTGATAGTGGTTCCTTAATTGTGCTAGCTGGAAGAAATGGGTCCGGGAAAACCTTGCTGGTCCGACATTTTGTTGGCCTTTCAACTCCCACAGCAGGAAAAGTTTTTTTCCATGAAGAACCCGTTGAGCAGGCGATAAAAAAAATCCGCACATCTGTAGGATATGTCTTTCAGGATGCTGATCTTCAGATTTTCAGCCAGACTGTTGCTGAAGATGTGGCTTTTGGACCTGAAAATCTCATGTTTCCTGCCGAAGTGGTAGAACTGCGGGTTAGGCAAGCCCTTTCTGTTACCCGCCTAGATTCAATGAGGAATCGTAGGCCAGAAACACTTTCTGGGGGTGAAAAACGGCGCTTGGCTATTGCAGGGATTCTGGCGATGGAACCAGAATGTTTGATCCTGGATGAGCCCTTTGCAAACCTGGATCTTGAATCGATCAACGATGTTGTAGAAATCCTCCTGGAACTTCACAAATCAGGGAAAACCCTGATTGTGGTCACCCATGAACTAGAAAAAATCCTTCCTTTTGCTGACAGGTTGATAATATTGGATAATGGGGAGCTCGTTTTTTCAGGCCATCCTCAGGAGACAAATCCTGAGCTTTATAAATGCCATGGATTGGTATGTCCCTTGGAAGGGCATTTCCCATGGGTTTATCAAGATTTCTCCTTTTTTTCAGCAAAGCACAAGATTGGAAACACTAAAAAAGCAACTCCCCCCAAAGGCGCTTGAGATGAATCCATTTTCATTTGAAGAAACCGACAATGGTTTATCAAAACTCAGCGCTCTCTCGAAAATCATTTCATTGACACTGCTCAGTATAACATCAATGAATACGCAACCTCTCGAGCTTGTTGCTCTGCTCCTTCTCAGTTTGTTTATTCATCTTATATTTCGAATCAGACTTAATGATTCAAAAAAAATGCTTATTTTTATTCTTTATCTATCTATATTTACCAGCATTATTGGCATTCTGTTGCCAGGAGACGGCCGTCTGTTTTCGATTGAGCTTTTGCCACGCTTTCTTATTTATTCATTAAGGCTTTATTCGGTATTCTTTTTTTCTCATCTTTTTTATGCAACAACAAAAATTAGTGATTTAGGCAACTATATAACCAGGTTTACACAAAGGGTTAAGAAATATCGATCTTGCGCAGAGATAATAAACAACAATTATTCAGATTCAATAGATCCTGGTATGGCTATAAGCTTAACATTTTTGTTTCTTCCTCGTTCTTTTTCTACCTATGAAACTGTTCGCGAGGCTGCTGAAATCCGGGGCTATAGCCTAAAAAAACATAAAATCGCAGACTTTTTAAAAATATTGGAAACATTCTTGCTTTTTAGTTTACGGCAAGCACTAAAAACAGCAGGTGCAATGAAAATTCGAGGGTATTCACCTTGGAGAACGGTGAGAGTACAAAAATTCACAGTGGGAGATTATTTTCTCGTTATTGGTTCCCTCATTTTAGTGTTTCCAATCTTGTGCAAGATTTGAATCAAAGCTGAGGATTTTGCGCGTATTTCCTTTGAGGAGTCATAAGAACTTCCTCAAAGGAGATACCCATGAGGACCTTCCCGTTCTGCCCCAACAAACACTGTTCCTTGCATCAGCAAGCTCCCGCGGATACTAGCTGGTTTTCCCCCAAAGGTTCCTATCACA
>JAJTBL010000168.1 GCA_021286925.1 Spirochaetia bacterium
CGCCTTTTCCCAAAGCGAACGCGAGCGCAGTAACGGCCGCGCCGGCGGAACAAGCCGAATTGTTTTTTTGCGCCAGATTGAGGGCGGCTTCGCAGTCCATCGCAAGGAGCGCATTTAAAAACAATTTATCGTTCTTATTCTTTACCCAGGCAACAGCTTCCTTTCCGCGGCCTGCAGGCGTGAAGCCAAAATTTGGACCGTAGTGCGTCAAATCCGTCGAACCTACGCATGCGATTGAACGCTCTCTTGCATGGGCGCATCGGGCAAGCGCCTGGCCAAGCAGCTTTGCCTCGAATCTCGGAGGACTGCGCAGCCATAACACCATGCTGTTCGGATGAAGGATTTTAATCATCGGCAAAAGCACCTCTACCGAATTATCTGGCTGTAGGTCGGGGACGGCTGGGGGCAGACCTTCCTCCGCAAGTTCAGCCAGAAGCGCCTGCAAAAACGCGGTGTCAGCAGTCAGCAAGCCTGCAGGGGTCTCAAAGCCTTCCTCCTGGGCATAACAAATGGGGCTCGTACGGTGCAAATGTCCCCCAACGACAACAATTGTCTGCACAGGTGCCAGCGAAGCTATCGCGCGGGCCGCCAGCTTTCCCGAAAAGTACCATCCTGCATGCGGCGCGATGCAGGCCGAGAAGGACAGCCCAAGCCCATCTTGCTGCTGTGACACATCTCGCAAGGCATCCTTTAAAAATGCTTGCATTGAGGTCTTGTCGGGAGGATACCAGCCCTGAGGAAGCATCGAAGGGCGAATAATTTTTTCCACCAGCGTGCAATCCCTCCTTTTTAAACCAATTATAATTCATTAAATGATAAGAATGCCATGAATTCTTCCGATAAATAGAAAGAGCAGGAAGGATATATGAGGAAAAAACTACGAGTTGCCATTGGCATATTGTCGCTTGTCGCCGTCGCTTTCACGATAATTTCCTTTATTTTCAGACTCAATGAAGCAAAATCGTCAGGGGAACTGGCAAGCGGAGCCGAATACTCAATCTTGCGGAACGCCATCACATCCATAACTGCAAAAGAAGATTTTCAGGATCGATTTACCAGAGACAGACTGCTTGCCCTGTATGAGGGCAGCACCCGCCTGCTTGCGGCTCAAGTCCTCGATGAAAACGGACTCTCGGTCTGGAAAGTACCTGCGGAATCCAAATACTTTGCGCTTCCCAATCAAAAAGGAGCACGCGCCGGATTCAATTCGCCGCAATGGAGCACTGTCGTTTTCACGACTCCGCTCGCAGGAAATTTGCGGCTTGTTGCGCTCTACGCTTCTGTTTTTACATCAGATATCTCGAATGCCGCAAAACTTCCGGCGTATTTTATTGGAATCTGGTTTCTCATTATCCTCGTCTTGAGCTTTTTTGTGACAAAGGACAGGACCGACGCCCTGCTGCCCGAGCCTATCGATACCAAGGGAACTGCTGAAAGGCAGAGCAACGAGCCAATCCGCGAAATGGCACAAACTCAGGAAGGTCTCATAGAAATATCTCCTGTTGAGAAGCAATCACAGCAAGCGCAGAAAACCTCTGACCAGACCATGGAAGCAACCATTTCGGAAAGCGAGAATCCTGAAGCGGAATTCAAAGATAATGAGCAAAAATCCGCGGCAGCAGTCCCCGACACAGCTACGAAATTTGAGCACACACTGGTTCAACCGCCTTCAGCACCGCAGTCACCCCGACAAGAAATGTCGCATCAGGAAGCAAAAAGCGCGGAACCTGAGAGCCTAACACCCGCCGATACAGTCAGCGGAGCTTCAATCATTCCAAGCCAGCCATCTGATGTTGAATTATCGCCGGAACTGCTTGCGGCCTATGGCCTTTCACTTAATGCTTTCGAAAAATCCGCAGGCGGTCGCGTTGAAAATCCGCAAACCAAACCTGCTGAACAACGAAATGTCGGACGTTCCGATGAAGTGCTTCAAAATCTGAACACCCTGAAAAGTGCTCCGATTGCTCAGCCTCAGACCAAGGCTCCCCTTCAAGGTTCTATCCAGGGGCCTCTGCCAAAAAGCGGCAATTTTGAAGAAAGTTTGCAGAAGTTTGAAGAAGAAATCATTTTATGGACCAGCCGACAAAAGCAGGCTGAGCCCGCCCAGCCCACAGCGCAGGAGCCAGCACAAGGTTGGAAACACCCAGAAAATCATCCCGAACCCCTGAGCCAGGATCAACAACTTTCACCGCAGGAGCCAGCACAAGGTTGGAAACACCTAGAAAGTCAGCCCAACCCCCTGGACCTCGGTGAACCAGTCCCCTCCCCAGAGCCTCAGCCATCTCCAATGAGCACCCCCAAGCAAGCAGCACCCGCAGCGGACAGGAATTCAAGCGAAATGCAGGAATTACCCGAAGGCCTGGACCAGGAGATCGAAGAAACCCTTGAAGAGATGGAAACCGAAGAGCCTGCGCCCATGAATCATGGTGAACCGCCTATCAAGGCCTATCCTCAAGCTCCCGAACCTGAAAGCCAGGAGCAGGACAAGCGCAACATTTCATCCCTTCCCATGCCGCTTTCAATCTCCGAGCCGAACCTGGAAAACCTGCTGGATGATGAGTTGACCCATGGAATGGAGCGGGACACATCCCTCATGCTGATTCATTGTGAACTTTCTGGTCCGCACGATCCAGCGGCAAACGCTCTATTCGCGACAATCAGAGATTATTTTGTCGCCAAGGAACTCATGTTTGAACTCTATAAAGGCGGCTTTGCTGTTGTTATGCCGGGCATGGATCTGGGAAGCAGTCTGAAAATGTCAGAAGACCTTGCTGATGTTCTGGCCGCGACCATGAACCTCTACAAAGACATGGAAGGTGAGCCGCCTGTATTTATCGGCATTTCCTCAGCCGGCGGAAGAGCTGTCGACGCACAGAAACTGTATCGGGAAGCTTCAACAGCTCTTCACAAAGCCTATTCGGGAAGTCCGTGGCATATTCTGGCCTTCCGGCCGAAAGTCACTCAGCAACCATAAAATCTGCTCAGTCAACAAACTCAATCGGCAGATTCATTCGATCTCTGGTCAAAAAAGTCGCCGGGAACACTTCTCTGGCTTCATCGAGCAAAAGCTTCAGCTCCTTATCTGCATAGCGCGGGCTGTAATGGATCAAACCAAGCTGTTTGGTTATGCCGGCGTTGGCGGCTATCTGAGCGGCCTGTCGGGCTGTCATGTGCTTTTTTTCCATCGCGGTGGCCAGGAGCGCATCTTCAAACATGCCCTCACAGATCAGCAAATCAGAATCAGCGACTTCATTCGAAATTTCCGGAAAATAGAGACTGTCGGTCACAAAACTGAATTTTCTGCCCGAGCGCGGCGGTCCCATCACCTGTTCAGGGAGAATTGTAATGTCACCAGATATGGTAACAGGCTGGCCATCCTGCAGGCGTGACCAGAGCGGCCCCCGCGGGACACCAAGGGCCGTGGCTTTTTCGGGGAAAAACATGCCCGGACGCTGGAACTCTTCCATCGTGTAGCCGAAACACATCTTGGTATGACGCAGGGCGAACGATCGAATTCTGAATTCCTTTTCTTCCCAGACAACGGTCGGCTCAGCGATTTCGCGCACAATAATTTCATAATTGATATACATATCGAGGGAACGCCTGCTCTGTTCGACATATTCAGCGATCTTCGGCGGTCCGAAAATATATAAAGGTTCATCGCGGTCCACCTGGCTATTGAGCATGAGAATGCCCGGCAATCCGGTGACATGGTCGGCATGCATATGGCTGATGAAAATGGCGGTTATTTTTTTCCAGCGCAAATTCAGGCGCCTGATTGAAATCTGGGTCGCTTCACCGGCGTCGAACAGGAAAAGATCCCCCTCACGGCGCAGCAAGACACTGGTCAGATGCCGATAGGGAAGCGGCATCATACCGCCGCATCCAAGGACAAAGGCTTCAAGGTTCATTGCGGTGACTATACCGGAAACTGGCATGAACAATCAATAAGACATGCGCGACTGAATCGGAAAGGTCCTTGAGCAAACGATGATTAGTGTGCAAGTATATGTCCATGAATGATTTTTTATCACTTGGCCTTGAGAGCTCGCTCTGCGACGCCCTTTCGAAGCTCGGATACCTGGCGCCGACGCATCCCCAGAAATTAGCCATCCCGGAAATCCTGGCCGGAAAAGATATATTTCTGCAATCTGAAACCGGAACAGGCAAGACCATCGCCTATGCCGCGCCGATTCTGACCAAAATCGCCGGAAAAAGCGCATCCGCCGGCCCGCTCGCCCTCATCCTGACACCGACACAGGAGCTTGCCGTGCAGGTTGAGCGAAAAATCGAAGAATTAGCCCAACTGTCCGGCAAGCCAATCAGCATATTCGCCATGCTCGGCGGCAGCCCGATCTCCAGACAGGAAGCCACACTGAAAAAAAAGCCGCATATTGTCGTCGGGACGCCAGGCAGAACAGCCGACCTTGTGACCATGCGGGCACTGTCATTGAAAAATCTAGCTTTTTTCGTGCTTGATGAAGCAGACAGATTGTTTTCCCAG